>JAGXAX010000148.1 GCA_018971405.1 Alphaproteobacteria bacterium
GATGACGTCCTGAATCTTCTTGAGGCCGACGGCGGCACGGTGCGAACGCCCCACCGGCGTGCCTTTCAGCACATCCACGGACCATCCCGGTCGCTTTGCGCAGGGGCCGGACGAGAAGCAGGGATTTGCAGGTTTGGTTACGGGACGCTGGACGGTTGTCATGAAGTCGGCCTTTCCTTGTTGGCGAAACAATGTCAGGATAAAGATCATACTCCGATTCACCGGAAATAAAATGGCTGAAATCGCCGTCACAATTGTTGGAAACGACCTGAACACCGTGCTTGAAAACCGCGCGGCACAGATCATCAAGGAAACCGGTGCGGGCGGGCTGCGCATCGACAAGCTGCACCCGGGATATGCTATTGATATGCTGGTCAAATCGGATTCCGCTGCGCTTGCCGACCTTTTGCGCAAAAAACTGGCCGATCTGGGGGCGTTTGACATTTTCGTTCAGGACAACGGCCCCTTCCGTAAGAAAAAACTCCTGATCGCCGACATGGACGCCACCATTATCCGGCAGGAAACGCTGAACGAGCTTGCGGCGCACCTCGGCATTCAGGATAAAATCTCCACAATTACAGAAAAGGCGATGAACGGCGAAATCGATTTTCCCGAGGCCTTGAGCCAACGCGTAAAAATGCTGGCGGGGCTTCCGCTCGCCGCCCTCGCCGCGACGCTGGACAAAATACAGTATTCCGCCGGCGCGACGACGCTCGCCAAGACCATGAACCGCCATGAGGCGAAGTGCATGCTGGTTTCCGGCGGGTTCGAGTTCTTCACTGCGCCTATCGCGGAGAAAATCGGCTTCAGCCGCAGTTTCGGCAACCGGCTGGAGATCTCCGACGGCAAGCTGACGGGCGAGATCATCCCGCCGATTGTCGACAAGCGCGCCAAAGAACAGATCGTCGTTAGCCAGGCGCGCACGCTCGGTATCCAGGTCCAGCAGGTCATGGCCATCGGCGACGGCGCGAACGACATCCCCATGCTGCAGAGAGCCGGAACGGGCGTCGGCTATTTCGCCAAGCCCGCCGTTGTCGCCGTCATCCCGCACCAGATCCGGCATACCGACCTCGTCTCCGCCCTTTACATGCAAGGATACAGGCAGTCGGAACTTATTCTTTAGTCTTTAAGCCACCTTGCGTTTTTCCAACGGCTGCACGGAGCGCTGCGGCACGCCGTTATAGACCGCCAGCGGGCGCAACAGCTTGTTGTCGGACAATTGCTCGATGATATGCGCCGCCCAGCCGGTGATGCGGCTCATGACGAAGATCGGCGTGAACACCGGAATGTCGAAGCCCATCAGGTAATAGGCGGGGCCGACCGGATAATCGAGATTGGGGTGGATGTTCTTTTTTTCGAGCATCGTTTTGGCGAGGATTTCCTCGATGTCGATCCACTTCTGGCCGCCCTTCAGCTTCGCCATGTCGTGGAAATATTTGGTCATGTGCGGCACGCGGCTGTCGCCGTTCTTGTACACGCGGTGGCCGAAGCCCATGACGAGCTTCTTCTTGCCGGACAACGCCTCGTCGATCCATGCCTGCGCTTGCGACGGTTCTTTAATGTCGAGCAGCATGTGCATGACGGCCTCGTTCGCGCCGCCGTGCAGCGGCCCCTTGAGAGATCCGATCGCGCCCGTCACCGCCGCGTAGATGTCGGACAATGAAGAGATGATCACCCGCGCGGTGAACGTCGAGGCGTTGAAGCTGTGCTCGGCATAGAACGTCAGCGAGGCGTCGAAGCAGCGCACGACCTCCTTCTCCGGCACCGTGCCGAAATACATATGGAAGAAATTCTCCGCCATCGTGAGGTCTTCCCGCGGCGCGACCGGTTCCTGCCCGTTGCGCAGGCGGAAATCGGCGGCGATGATGGTCGGGATTTGCGCCAGCATGCGTGTCGCCTTCTTCAGGTTGGCGGCAGGCGCGTTGTCCGCCCACGCCGGGTCCTCCGTGCCCATGAAGCTCACGGCGGTGCGCAGCGTGTCCATCGGGTGCGCCGATTTGTCGAACTGGCGCAGCACGGTCAGGAGCTTCGGAGAAATCCTGCGTTCCTTGCGCTCTTCCAGTTCAAACTTTTTCAGTTGCTCGGCCGTCGGCAGCTCGCCGTGCCAGAGCAGATAGGCCACTTCCTCGAACCGGCACGATGCTGCTAGCTCCTGCACGGGATAACCGTAGTAGGTCAGCGTGTTCGTATCATCGAAAACCTTGGAAATGCGGGAAGTGTCGGCATAGATTCCGGCAAGGCCCTTGGCGATTTGCGGCTCGGTCATGGTTATCTCCTTCATATAAAAAGTGTTTTTGATAGTAATCCCTTTACGCCCGCCGCTACAAGGGGGCTGCGCTCTTTAATTTTCTATAAAGTATGAAAAGTAAAACTTTGTTAAGCGTTATCAGATACGATGAAATGATCAGGCGGGGTCTTCCGGAGGGAATCATGGGTTCAGTGACGGCTGCAAATAGTGTTTCCATTCAACAGCTAAGCACGCAAACCACGGCGCTGCTGTCCATCATCAAGCAAAATGCCCAATCGGAACAATCGCTCGCCAACATGATGCAGCAGTCCGCGGCTCCTTCAAACGGGCGCGGCCAGATTGTCGATATCACTGCCTGAAATCCGTTCATTTACTGTTTCAGAAGGGAACTATCTATGTCTTCATGCTCTTCCGCTTCTCCGGCATCGCAGCCATCCATACAACAGCTGCTCCAGAAGGCGACGAACCCGACTCCGCAGCAGAGCCCGAAAAAACTCCTGACCGGACATGAAAGCGGCGCAACGCCGGAAACGCAGCAACAGGGCCTGAACACCAACGGCCCGCGCGGTACGCAACTGAATATCACAACCTGAAAATCTCTATCCGCTTTTCCTGAGCAGCGCGGCACGGTCCGCGACCTGCGCCGGATAACCGATCAGATTCTGGAAGTCCTCGCGCGCTTGCAGGCGGCTCTCCATACCGCGTTGCGTGCCCTTTCCATGCAGTTCCCGATACATCTCCGCCGCCGTCTGGCGCTGTGCCCGATAAACGGTCAGGGGGTTCAGCACGATATCGACAGCGCCCTTGCTTTCCATGAACAGCTCCTGCGGCGTCTTGAGCGCAACCTTGCCGAATTCCGTCATGTTCGCCAGCACAGGCTTTCCGCCCGCCGCCTTTTTCACCGCGCCATAACTGGCAACATCGGGAAACGCTTCGGCGAAGATCATGTCGGCGCCCGCATCTGCATAAGCAGCGATGCGCTTCAGCGTCTTCTCCATCCCTTCGACGGCGAGCGCATCTGTGCGCGCCATGATAACGAAGTCCGCGTCCCTCTTCGCTCCGACGGCTTTGGAAATGCGCTCCGCCGCCGCTTCAAGGCTCACGACATGCTTGCCCGGCAGATGGCCGCAGGCTTTCAAATCCTCCTGATCCTCCAGATGCACGGCGGCGGCTCCCGCCGCTTCAAGCGTCCGGATAGTCTCCGCGATATCGTCAAAGCCGGTATCGATATCGACCAGCAGCGGCAATTTGACGCCGCTGTCGAGGATGCGCAGCACGTTTTCGACGACATGATGCAATTCGATGCGCCCGATGTCCGCCCAGCCGCGCGAGGCCGCGATCTGGCTGCCGGAAGCATAGATGGCCCTGAACCCGACGCGTTCCGCTTCCAGCGCGTCGCTGCCGTCCGCCACGCCGACAACGTGCAGCGGCGGGCTTTCCTTCACGAGATCGCGGAACTTCAGACCGGCGCTCATTTGTGTCCTTTCGGCAAAGTGGTGAGATAGGCAACGGGAATAAAGGAGAACGGCGCACTGACGAAAGAAAGCGCGGCGGCAAGAGCCACGCAGATCCAGCCCTTGTAATCTGACATCCCCTTCCCCCTTACGATCAGCGCCGCGAATGCGGTCGAAAACACGCATACTAAAGAGACCACGTACGGCCTGACATCGACGACGCCGTAAACATTCCCCCGCGCCGGCAGGCGCATCGTTTTTATCATGACGGCCAGATCCGCCGCCAGCACGGACAAGGCGTATCCGGCAACCAGCAGCACCAGATAAAATCCGAGCGCCTGCACGCGGCTGCGCTGGAAGGAAAAATCCGTCAGCTTCTCGAACATGGCTATTTCCTTTTTCTGCTTTTTTCCGCCGCCACGCCGCCGCCCACACCGTAAATCCCGCAGGTTTTAACGGCTGCCAGCGCCACGCGATCCAGCCGCGGCGTGAGGCCGGAAAGATCGGAGGATTTGGCATTTTCAAGTTCCTCCACCGTTTTCAGAAAACGCTCGCGCGCGATGTCGCTCAGCAATCCTTCGGTCAGCCGTTCCAGCTTGCGAATGTAGTCCGGACGCTCCCACGGCGTTTTGCCCAGCGGGTGAGCGTTGGCGCAGGCTTTCGAGTCCTTCACCGTTTTTCCGTTCACGAGCGTGACGATCATCGTGCCGCCGAAGGCCTGCTCCTTCGGGTCGGTCGAGTGATAGCGGCGCTCCCATTCCGCGTCCTGCTCCGTTTTTATTTTTTTCATCGCGGAGCGAAGTTCTTCTTTTTCCTTTGCCTTGATGTCGTAAACGCTTTCATCCCAGCGGCCGAGCTGCATCGCGCGGGCGATGGCGAACATGATGCT
>JAGXAX010000001.1 GCA_018971405.1 Alphaproteobacteria bacterium
AGCAGCACGTCGACGGCGCGCAAAGCCTCCTTGAAGGAGACCATGTCCTTGGTGCGCAGCGCGCGGACGAACTGGTACATGAACTTCTCGGCCGACATATAAACGACGCGGCGGCCGTCGCCGCGCGCGCGGATAGCGTGCGCCACAGCCTGCATCAGGTGCGTCTTGCCGAGACCGACGTTGCCGTAAAAAAACAGCGGATTGAAAAGCGCTCCGTCGCTCTCCGCCACACGGCGGGCGGCGGCGGCGGCCATCTCGTTGGACGCGCCGACGACGAAATTCCCGAACGTGAAGCGCGGGTCGAGCGGCGAGGACAGGGCATCCTCCGCGGACAGCTTCTCCATCGCGGCAGGCGCGGGCGCGGCGGGAGGCGCCACGGCGGGGGGCGCGGCATCGTCGTCCTGCTCCGCCGCGGCCACAACGACGTCGACGCGGACGATCGCGGCGAAGCGCGCCGCCCAGATATGACGGATACGGTCGGCGTAGTGGGTCTTCACCCAGTCGCGCACGAAGCGCGAGCCCACGGCCAGCTCCAGAATGCCCTTGTCGAGACGCACGGGGCGGATCGGCGCGATCCAGCTCTTGCAGGCCGTCGGGCCGAATTCCTTTTGCAGCAGCGGCTGCACCTCGGCCCACATGTTCTGCAGGCCGGCGGCCACGGCGGAAGCGGGAAGGGGCGCGGAAGCCTCCTGGGCGGAAACGTCCTGAACCTTCGCTGCTTTCACGGCTTCCCTCATGCTAGTCTTGGCTCCCGGCCCGCATTCTTTAAAAAACCACCGGAACCTGCTCTGCCTTTTCAGGCTGCTGAAGGACGTCTGGTCGTTTCTCGTGTTGAAGAGAAGAGGACATTACCCGCGCCTCCGGTGAGTCGCAAGGCTTGAAAGACACACCGAAAAAAAAGAAATAAACGTTCTCGATTATGAACTTTTATATTTTGAAAAAATTTTCTTTTCTCTTGATTCCGTTTTTGCCGGACGATTCTGTTTCTGTTTTTTTGCGCGATTCTTCGTGCAAAAAAAACAACATGAAGAAAAATTGACGGGCGTCATGGAAACGGAAAAAGAAATGAAAAAGAATCCGCCACGCGTTTTTTTTAAAAGTGCTTTCAACGCGCATAAAAAAAACGCGCGTCGTGAAACGCGCGTTTTTTAAACAGATGCCTTGATTATTTCTTCAGCGTCTTGACGCGGGCGGAGAGGCGCGAAATCTTGCGCGACGCGGTGCGCTTGTGCAGCAGGCCCTTGCCGGCGCTGCGCTGGATTTCGGGCTGGGCGTTCTTGAGCGCTTCCATCGCGGCCGCGTAGTCGCCCGCCTTGACCGCTTCGTCGACTTTCTTGATCGCGGTGCGGGTGCCGGAGCGGCGCGCGGTGTTGAGGACGTTGCGGCGCGCATTGCGGCGGATACGGGTTTTGGCGGACTTATGCATAGCCATGGGACGTGTTTCTCTTTCGAATCGTTAAAATTTCAGCCCCGCACACAGCGGGAACGGGCTTTTCTAAAGCTCTTTCCGCCCAAAGTCAAGCGCCCTGTGCATAACTTGCAACTATTTGATTTATCTTCCTTTAAACAAGGCTTTGCGTTTGCCGACGAAGGCTTCCATGCCCTCTTTCCGGTCTTCGGTCGCAAAAGAGGCGTGGAACAGGCGGCGCTCGAATCGCAGCCCCTCGGCCAGCGTCGTTTCGTAAGCGCGGTTGACCGATTCCTTCACCATCATCGCGGCGAGCGGCGAGAAAGAGGCGATCTTCTCCGCGATCTTCATCGTTTCCGCCATCAGTTCCGCCGCCGGAAAGACCCTTGCCACCAGCCCTGCGCGCTCCGCCTCGACCGCGTCCATCATCCGTCCGGTGAGGCAAAGCTCCATCGCCTTCGACTTGCCGGCGAGGCGCGTGAGGCGCTGCGTGCCGCCCGCGCCGGGCAGTGTGCCGATGGTGATTTCCGGCTGCGAGAATTTGGCCGTGTCGGCCGCGAGAATGAAATCGCACATCATCGCCAGCTCGTTGCCGCCGCCGAGGCAATAGCCCGCC
Source organism: Alphaproteobacteria bacterium (assembly GCA_018971405.1). Taxonomy (GTDB): domain Bacteria; phylum Pseudomonadota; class Alphaproteobacteria; order Micavibrionales; family UBA2020; genus PALSA-926. The sequence continues at coordinate 2,025 of JAGXAX010000001.1, forward strand.
ACCGCCGCGATCACCGGCTTGCGGCAGCGCGCGACGCTCTCCCAGTTGCGGGTGATGAAGTCCTCCTTGTAGACCTCGGGGAAATTTTTCTCCGCCATCTCCTTGATGTCCGCGCCCGCGGCAAAGGCCTTCTCGCCGCCGGTGACGACGATCACGCGCACCGCGTCGTCGTTCTCGAAACCGTCGAGCGCCGCCGTCACCTCGTCCATCAGCGCGGCGCAGAAGGCATTGAGCGCGTGCGGGCGGTTGAAGGTCAGGACGCCGACCGCGCCCTTCTTCTCGGTGATGATGTTTTCAAAATCCATGGTTTATTCTCCTTTCCCATCGGGCGTCAGCGTGAATCTGACCAGCGTTTCGCCAGCGGCGGCGGCGAAATCCATCTTCAGCTTTTCATGCGCGCGGACAAACACGCCTTTCTTTACCGGCTTCCAGCCGAGCGGCGGCAGGGCGCTGCCGTAAAACGCCAGGACGGCGCGCGGCTGCTCCGCCGTGCGGGCGCTGAACTCGACGATGCGCCCCGCGGGCTTGTCGAAGATGACCGTGTCCGCCGGCTGCTCAACCATGCCCTGCATCACCGGCAAGTCGTCCATCGCGCTGAAATAGGCCGTCTGCGTCGCATGGGCGGCGGGCATCATGACGAGCAAGGCAAAGGCCGTGAAAAAAAATTTCAACATGCGGCTATCCTAGACCCGCCTGCCTGACGGGGCAATAGAATGTTGAGCGCCCGCCCTGCGTAATCCTTTTGATCCCGCCGGTCTTTTCAATGTCGCAAGCGCAGCCTTTGCACTTTTGCCCCTCCCTGCCGTAAACCGCGAACCGGTGCTGGAAATAGCCGAGTTCGCCATCGGTTTGCACGTAATCGCGCAAAGAACTGCCGCCCGCGGCGATGGCGCGTTTCAAAACCGCCTTGACCTCGGCCACGAGCCTTTTGACTGCGGCGGGTTTCAGGCTTCCCGCCGCCGCCCGCGGATCGATGCGGGCGGCGAACAGGGCTTCCGACGCATAGATGTTGCCGACGCCCACGACGACGCGCTGATCCATGACCACAAGCTTGATCGCGGCCTTCTTGCCCGCCAGTTTTTCCGCGAGATATGCGGCGGTGAAACCATTGCCCAGCGGCTCCGGCCCGAGGGCGCGGAAGAGCCTGTGGTTTTCAAGCCCCTCCGTCTTCGCCAGCGTGGCAAGACCGAAGCGGCGCGGATCGTTCATCACCGCGCGCGTGCCGTCGTCGCACGTCAATACAAGATGATCGTGCTTCGACGGTTCATAAATGTCCCGCTTGCCGAAGATCAAAATCCTCCCCGACATGCCGAGATGCAGGATCAGCGTCCGCCCGTCCGCGAGGTTCACCAGCACGTATTTGGCACGGCGGGAGACCGACTTCACTTTCACGTTCGCAAGTTTGCCGAGAGCGGGCGGGAACGGCACGCGCAACCCCCCGCGATGCAGCGCGACGGATTTTATTTTATGGCCGGCGAGTTTCTTCGCAAGGCCGCGGCAGACGGTTTCGACTTCAGGCAGTTCGGGCATGAAGCAGAGCCTTTCATTTATAGGCTGCGCCGTAAAGAGCCATTCTTTCGCCATGAAGTGGAAACTTTTATTATTTTATTGCTATGCATTGCTAATATTTATAATAAATATTGATTTATTATGATAAATATGTTACTTTTTGTCATACTTACAGGGAGAATCGGTCATGCGCGCACAGAACAAAAAACAGGGGCTTTCGGAATATTTCAACGACCATGTCCAACTCGTCCTACAGTCCGCCGCCGCAGGTGCGGCGATCACTGCGGAATTTTTGCACGTCGCCGTAACGGCGGGTTTACTGACGGCTGCGGCACCGGTCGGGCTCACGGCGCTGGCGGTCGGTTCCGCGCTGCTCGCGGGCGGCATCGTCGCCACCGAACATTTCAACAGGGCCGCAAAAAGGGAAGCGCAACGGCAGTTGTGTCCCGTTCCCGTGCACGCTGCCCTCACGCCGAGATAAAACACCTCCGCACTAAAAAAGACCCCGCTTTTGAGGGCGGGGTCTTCTTTTCTAGCGCGTAAAACGGATGATCACATCATCCCGTCCATGCCGCCCATGCCGCCGCCGTGGCTGTGCGGCTCTTCCTTTTTGGGAAGTTCGGCGATGGTGGCTTCGGTCGTGATCAGGAGGCCGGCGACCGAGGCCGCGTCCTGCAGCGCGCAGCGCACGACCTTCACGGGGTCGATGATGCCCGACTTGACCATGTCGCAGTATTCGCCGGTTTGCGCGTCGTAGCCGAAGTTGGTGTTCTTCTGCTCGAGCAGCTTGCCGACGATGATCGACCCTTCGACGCCCGCGTTATAGGCGATCTGGCGGATCGGCGCTTCGATGGCGCGGCGGATGATGTCGATGCCCACCTTCTCGTCGTTGTTGGCGGCCTTGATCTTGTCAAGTGCGGCCTGCGCGTAGAGGAGCGCCGTGCCGCCGCCGGCGACGATGCCTTCCTGCACCGCGGCTTTGGTCGCGTGGTAGGCGTCGTCAACGCGGTCCTTCTTTTCTTTCACTTCGACTTCCGTCGCGCCGCCGACGCGGATCACCGCGACGCCGCCGGACAGTTTGGCAAGGCGTTCTTCCAGCTTTTCCTTGTCGTAGTCGGAGGTGGTTTCGGCAATCTGCGCGCGGATCTGGCCGATGCGGGCCTCGATATCCTTCTTGGCGCCCTTGCCGTCGATGAAGGTGGTGTCATCCTTGGTGATGCGCACTTTCTTCGCCGAGCCGAGTTGGTTTAAGCTGACGTTTTCGAGCTTGATGCCGAGGTCTTCGGAGATGACTTCGCCGTTGGTCAGGATCGCCATGTCTTCCATCATCGCCTTGCGACGGTCGCCGAAGCCCGGCGCCTTGACGGCCGCGACTTTGAGGCCGCCGCGCAGCTTGTTGACCACCAGCGTGGCCAGCGCCTCGCCTTCGACGTCTTCCGCGACGATGAGCAGCGGCTTGCCCGTCTGGACGACGGCTTCAAGCACCGGCAGCATCGGCTGGAGGTTGGAGAGCTTCTTGTCGAAGAAGAGGATGTAGGGGCTTTCCATCTCGCAGACCATCTTGTCGGCGTTGGTGATGAAATAGGGGGAAAGATAGCCGCGGTCGAACTGCATGCCCTCGACGACGTCGAGTTCGGTGTCGAACGACTTCGCTTCCTCGATCGTGATCACGCCTTCGTTGCCGACCTTTTCCATCGCCTTGGCGAGGTACTTGCCGATCTCCGTGTCGCCGTTGGAGGAAATCGTGCCGACTTGCGCGATCTCGTCGTTCTTGGAGATTTTCTTGGCGCGGCCTTGAATGTCGGCGACGACGGCGGAGACCGCCTTGTCGATGCCGCGCTTCAGGTCCATCGGGTTCATGCCCGCGGCGACCGACTTCACGCCTTCGCGGAAGATCGCTTGCGCGAGAACCGTGGCGGTCGTGGTGCCGTCGCCGGCGAGGTCGTTGGTCTTGCTCGCGACTTCACGCACCATCTGCGCGCCCATGTTCTCGAAATTGTCCTCAAGCTCGATTTCCTTGGCGACGGTGACGCCGTCCTTGGTGATGCGCGGCGCGCCGAAGCTCTTGGAGATCACGACGTTGCGGCCCTTGGGCCCCAGCGTGACTTTCACGGCGTTGGCGAGGATATCGACGCCCTTGAGCATTTTCTGGCGGGCGTCGGCGGAGAATTTTACGTCTTTGGCTGACATGGTTTTATTTCCTTTCAATTTCAAAAATTATTAAGCGGCTTTCGAAGATTTCTTTTTGCCGCCGGTAATGCCGAGGATGTCGGATTCCTTGACGATCAGCAGCTCTTCGCCGTCGATCTTCACTTCGGTGCCCGACCATTTCGAGAAGAGCACATGGTCGCCGACCGAAACGGCCAGCGGCTGGAGCTTGCCGCTCTCGTCGCGGACGCCCGTGCCGACGGCGAGGATTTCGGCCTCGGCGGGTTTTTCCTTGGCGGTGTCGGGGATGATGATGCCGCCGGCGGTCTTCGCTTCGCTTTCGAGGCGGCGGAGCAGCACGCGGTCATGGAGGGGTTTGAATTTCATGGTTCGTTTCTCCTTCTACGTTTAAGACAGGTTGCAGCGGAAGAATCGGTCAATTAGCACTCCTCCGCTTTAAGTGCTATCTTGTACTGCCGATCGTATAATTTTTCAAGCAAATTCAATCCGTTCACTCTTATTTGGCACTCGCTAAAGATTAGTGCTAAGGGATTGATTCCCAAGTTTTTTGCACGTCTTGCGCAAGATATGATTAAATGAAGATAGGGGATTGTTTCGAAATAAAGCATATCCCGCCGGATTTTGAACAGGAGTTTTAAGAATATGGCAAGTCTTATTTTGCAGCTGCAAGACTACCGCCTGACGACGGCTGAAATCCTTTACCACATGCCCGACCACCCGACGCTGCTGCAGACGTTTTTATGGCAGGAATACGACCGCGCGCCCGAGTTCCCCGAGTTGCTGCGCTTTTTGAAGTTCTGGGCGCGGGAGATCGATGGCAAGCTCCACTCCGTGCGCGTCGGCCATAAAAAGCTGATCACGCCCGAAGACATTTCCTACTGCCGGACGGAATACCTTATAAATTAAAAAACCTTGTCGAGCAGATTGCTCTTCTGCTCGATGGTCGGCACGTCGCCGGTATTGATCGGCTTGCCTTCGGACTGGTCTTTCTTGATGCGCGCGGCCTCGGCCGCGGGGTCGACGAGCGATGGCGGTATGTCGTTGGCCGACGGCGCGGCGTCCTTCCAGAAAATCAGCTTGTCGGTGACCGGCCGGTTCTTGAGCGCGAGATAGCCGTTGTCCTGATCTATCAGCTGGCGGATGTCGGGATTAGCATTGGGCACGCCGAGCTTATCCGCGAAGGCCACCGCGGCAGGGTCGGGCGTCGCGGGCGCGGCGCCCGTCGCCAGCGTCTGGCCCATCAGCGCGTCTTTCACCTGCGCCGCCGTATCCGGAGCGGGAGCGGCGGCCGGCGTCACGACGCCGGCGTTTTCCGGCGGGCGCAGCGCATAATCGGGCGGCAGGGTCAGCGGCGCGCGCGTCACCACGTCGAAGGCGTCGGGCGAATGGCGGCCAACGCCCATCTCCTGCTTGACGCCGGAGCAGGCCGACAGCGCCAGCGCCGAAAGCACAACGCCCGCCGGCCATATGCGTTTGATCTCTTTTCTCATTTCGTCCTCCTTGCGCCGGTGTCGCCGAGAAACGCGCCGAGCATCAATATGCCCGCGCCGGCGACGATGCAGCTGTCGGCCACGTTGAAAGCCGGCCAGTGATACTGCCGGACATGGAAATCGATGAAATCAGCCACGGCGTCGAAGCGCAAGCGGTCGATGGCGTTGCCGAGCGCGCCGCCGACGATCAGGCTTAAAGCCGCCGCGACCGGCGCCTCGGCCGACATGGCGAGCCAGACCAGCATCAGCGCGGAAACGGCCAGCGAAACGCCGATGAAGACCAGCGCCATTTTGGGCTCCTGCGTGTTGAACATGCCGAAGCTCACCCCCTGGTTCCAGACCATGACGAGGTTAAGGAAGGGCGCAAGCGCGACGCTCCTGAAATGCTCGCGCAGGATGACGAAAAGGCCGATCTTCTTCACGGTGACGAACCAGTGCCAGAACGACTGGCGGGCGACGCCGGGCGGGCGCAGCACGCCGTCCATAATCAGCCACTTGCTGTACTGGTCGGCGCCGATCACGCCGAAGACCAGCGCGAGGCCGGGCAGAAAATATGTTCCCTTGCGGGATGAAGCGGCCATGATCTTCCTCTTTATCGTTCCGGCACGGATTTCAGCACAGCCTTGGCGTTGATGCAATCCTCTTTGATCTGCCTGACCAGCGCGTCGAGGCTCGCGAACTTCGCCTCGGGACGCAGGTGGCGAACGGGGCGCACGCACACCGTTTTTCCATAGATTTCACGATTGAAGTCGAATATGAACGTCTCGAACAAAGGCTGGGGCGTCTCGAACATCGGGCGGAGGCCGAAACTGGCGACGCCGCCGCGCCAGAGGGATTTATTGGCTGCTCCGCCCGCCGTCTCCCCCTCGACCAGCACCCGCACCGCGTAAATTCCGTGGGGGATCTGGACATAGTCCGCCACGCGCTGGTTGAGGGTCGGAAAGCCGAGTTCGCGCCCGCGCTTGTCGCCGTGCTCGACGGCGGCCTCGATCGCCCAGGGCCAGCCGAGCATTTCTTCGGCGGCGTCGAACCGCGCCTCTTTCAGGAGTCCGCGCACCACGGAGGAGGAATAAACCTGCCGTGCGGGCGACAACACGGGCGCGACCGCCGTGAAGCCGAACCTGCCGCTGGCCGCGAGCGTCCCGACATTGCCGGAACGGTCTTTGCCGAACATGAAGTTTTCTCCCGTGACGACATGCCGCGCGCGCAAATCCCCCGCCAGCACCTGACCGATGAAGTCCTCCGCCGCCCTGTCCGCCATGGCGCGGTCGAAGGTCAGCTCGAAAACATGCTCCACGCCGAGCCCGGACAGCAGTCTTTGCTTCATCGGCGGCAGGGTCAGACGAAACGGCGCCGCGTCCGGCTGGAAGAAACGCCGCGGATGCGGCTCGAAGGTGACGACGCCGAGCGGCGCGTTTTTCTCCCGCGCGATGTCGGCGGCGGCCCTGATCAGCGCGCGGTGGCCCTTGTGCACGCCGTCGAAATTGCCGAGCGCCAGCACGCAGCCTTGCGCGGCGGGTGGAATGTTTCTGCTGTCACGATGCACCGTCGCCATGGGAAGACAGGTTAAAGTCAGGCGGCGGCGCGCGCAAGCCCCAGATTGGCCCAGACGTCGCACAGGGCTTCGGCCAGCGCGTCCATGTCCGCGTCGGTATGGAAGGGCGACGGCGTGAGGCGCAGGCGCTCGGTGCCGCGCGGCACGGTCGGGTAGTTGATCGGCTGCACATATATGTTGTGATAAAGCATCAGGTCGTCGGACGCCGCCTTGCAGAGGCGCGCGTCGCCGACCAGCAGCGGCACGATGTGGCTGACCGAGGGCATCACCGGCAGGCCGTTGGCGGCGAGGAGTTTCTTCAAGCTTGCGGCGCGCTCCTGATGCCGCTCGCGCTCGGCTTGCGAGTTTTTGAGGTGGCGCACAGAGGCGATCGCCCCCGCCAGCAGCCCCGGCGGCAGCGACGTGGTGAAGATGAACCCCGGCGCGTAGGAGCGCACGACGTCAACGATCGCCTTGGTGCCGGTGATATAGCCGCCCATGCAGCCGAACGCCTTGCCGAGCGTGCCTTCGATGATGTCGACACGGTGCATCTGCCCGTCGCGCTCGGCGACGCCGCCGCCGCGCGGGCCGTACATGCCGACGGCGTGCACCTCGTCGAGATAGGTGAGCGCGCCGTACTCCTCCGCGAGGTCGCAAATTTCCTTGATCGGCGCGATGTCGCCGTCCATGGAATAGACCGATTCAAACGCGATGATCTTCGGGCGGCAGCGCTCGACGGCGTTCAGGAGCTGCTCCAGATGTTCGAGGTCGTTGTGGCGGAAGATGTATTTCTCGCAGCCTGAACCGCGAATGCCCGCGATCATCGAGGCGTGGTTTTTTTCGTCGGAGAGGACGACGCAGTCGGGCAGCAGTTTGGCGAGCGTGCTGAGAGAGGCTTCGTTGGAAATGTAGCCCGAGGTGAAGACCAGCGCTTCCGGCTTGCCGTGCAGGTCGGCGAGCTCCTTTTCGAGTTCCACATGGTAGCGCGTCGTGCCGGAGATGTTGCGCGTGCCGCCCGCGCCCGCGCCGGAGGACTGCACGGCGGCGCAGGTCGCTTTGATCACGTCCGGATGCTGGCCCATGCCGAGATAGTCGTTGCTGCACCAGATGGTGATTTCGCGGGGGTTGCCGACGGCGTCGCGGTAGGTCGCCTTGGGGAAGCGCCCGACATGCCGTTCGAGGTCGGCGAAGACGCGGTAGCGGCCTTCCTTATGCAGGTCGGAGAGGCGCTTTTCGAAGAAGGTCTCGTAAAAACTTACGGGCGTGTTCTTCGGCAGGTTCTTCTTGGGCATGTTTTTGTCGAGGCCGTTGTTATTGGAAATGGAACGCATATTTTACTACCTGAGATTGTACATGACGCTTGTGCGAAAAGCACCGGGTTTTTACGGCTTTATGTTTACGCCTCCCGAACTTGAATCGCAACGATAAGTGGGAAATAATATATTTACGTAATCTGGCACGATTGTCGCATGACAGACAAGCGGCGCGTTGGCCTTTTACTGGCCTTTTACTGGGGCAGCCTTTAAGCTGGGGATTATTTCAGGGAGTTTTTGAGCACCATGATCATTGTCTTCGGGTCGTTGAACATCAACACGGTCATGCCGGTGGAGCATTTTCCCAAACCGGGCGAGACCGTCGCCTGCACGTCGGACTATTTGAGCCACCCCGGCGGCAAGGGCGCGAACCAGGCGGTCGCCGCGGCGCGGGCGGGGGCGAAGGTCGCGGTGGTCGGCAAGATCGGCGACGACAGCTTCGGCCGCCGCTGCATCAACAACCTTAAAAACCAGAGCATCTGGGCATCGGGCATCGGTATGTCGGAGCGGCCGACCGGCCACTCGACCGTCGCCGTTGACAGCTCCGGCACCAACATGTCGATCGTCGCGCCGGGCGCGAACAACGATGCCACCGCCGATCAGGTGCCGGATGAGGTGCTGATCCCGCGCAACATCCTCCTGACCCAGCTCGAAGTGCCGCCGAAGGAGACCTTCATGGTGCTCTCCCGCGCGCGCAACCACCAGACGCCGACGATCCTCGACGCCTCGCCCGCCACCAAGATGACGCGCGAAGGGCTCGCCAACGTCGATTACCTGATCGTCAACGAGGTCGAGGCGCACCAGCTCGCCCACACGCTGGGCATCACCGAGACCGACCCGCGCCTCATCGCCAAGGCCATCACCCGCATGGGCGGCCCGCGCATGGCCTGCATCATCACGCTGGAATCGAAGGGCTCGGTCGCGGTCAAGGACGACGCGACCTACGTCGTCCGCACGCTGAAGGTAGACGCGGTCGATACCACCGGCGCGGGCGACGCCTTCTGCGGCATTTTCGCCGCGCGCCTGCAACTGGGGCATGACTGGCTGAAGGCCATGCACTATGCGGGCGTGGGCGCGGCGCTCTCCTGCCTCGCGCTCGGCGCGCAGGAAAGCATGCCCTTCCTCGACGACATCGAGGCGCACGTCCACAAGGTCGAGCCGCCGCGCAAGCTCGCCTGACCGGCGCCGCATTTTTGGGAACGGATGCGGCGTTCAGCATTTTTCCGCTGAAGAAAAAATCCCATATCCTCGTGGCCCGCATGCCCAAGTCAGGTTCCACTTGTCTCACGAACATCATCGGAAAATACGGCCTGACGCCCGTCGCCCTGATGCGGAACCTGTTTGACGCGACGGTCAGCTTCTGCGGCCACCTGAGAAACGAATCCCTCATCTGGCTCATGGCGTATCTGACCGACCGCCACAAGAACCTGCCGGACGCGGAGTTGGAAGAAGCCATCGTCAGGCTTGTCATGCCGTGGCGCATGAGCTTTTGCGCAGGATGGCGGTGTGACCCAGATGCCCTGTTCGTTTCAAACGTTCTGAAGCGCGGCGGGATTCCCCCCGTACCGGAAAAAGTAAGGTCGGCAATCAGCGCCGCCAGCGGCGCTGACAATCGCTTTAACGTCGGCATTTCGGGACGCGGAAAAAAAATATCTCCCAAAGCCGCCGAAGGAATACGCGAATTGATATCCCTCTACCCCGAATTCAAAAACGACCCGTATTTTCAGGATATGCAAAGCATGTTATGACGGCGGCGCCCCTCGGTCCTGCCCGGATTTCACCCAGACCTGGTTCATGTGCGTGGTCTTTTCGAGCGCGTAGCCCTTGTCTTTCAGGAGCGCGGGCAGGTCGATCTTCCACGCGGCGGGCGAGTTTTCGAGGATCAGCAGTTTCGAGTGCAGCGCCTCCGGCGCTTCCCTGAAGAACGGCGCGAGCGCCTTGTCCTCCGCGCCCTCGATGTCGATCTTGAGCGCGTCTATTTTTTCCAGCCCGTATTGCGCGAGCAGCGCGCGCAGCGTGCGGCATTCGACGGTGATCCTGTTTGCGCCGCGCGCCGCGACGAGGCTGGAGCCGCCGAGGTTGCTGTCGTCGAGCACGAGATCGAAGCTGCCCTCCGCGTCCGACACGCCGACGGGCGCGACGGTTACGCGACCTTGAAAGCCGTTGAGCGCGATGTTGAATTTCAGCCGTTCCAGCACCGCAGGATTGGGCTCGACCGCCAGCACTTTGCCGGCCGCGCCGACGTGCGGCGCCGCGGCGAGCGTGTAAATCCCCGCGTTCGCGCCGATGTCGACGAACACGCCGCCGTCGAACAGGGTTTGCTTCAGCCGCGCGCGCTCGTAAGGGTCGAAGAATTGCGGCATGAAGAGGAATTTCCGCTCCGAGACGTTATCGCGCGTATAAAGGCGGTATTTCAGCCCCTCGACCGTCGCGTCGACGATGTCCGGCCCGTTCGACAAGACCGCCTTGCGCAAAATCAGCGCCGCGCGCCGCCCTAACCAGCCCGCGGGCGCGGACTGCGCCCAGCGCAGCAGCTGCCGGCGGCGCCCCGCCAGCGCGTAAGCGCCGAAAGGCTTCTCAACGTCATTGGCCATCGTTCCCTCCCCGCAAATGCAGCGCGCGCGCCAGCCCGCGCCACCAGCCTTCCAGCCGCTTGCGCCAGACGGAGGGTTTTTCCTCCGGCTTCGGCAGCAGCATCCAGGCGCGTCCCTTGCTGTCCATCAGCCCGGCCATCTCCGTCGCTTCTTTTCCCGCGCCCCAGAAGAAATCGCCGCGCACCGCGCCGGTGATCGCGCCGCCCGTGTCCTGCGCGACCATCAGGCGCCGGAGATCGTCGCCGCCGGACGGATTGGCCGCGTCGATCCAAACCGGCACACCGTAGGGAATGAGGCTGTGATCGACGGCGAGGCTGCGGCGCGGCACGAGCGGCACGCCCTCCGCGCCGAGCGGGCCGTCGAGCGGGCCGGTCGCACGCCCGAGCTTGCGGAAGAAGATATACGACTCGTTGATGTCCATGACTTGCGCCGCCTGCTTCGGATGCCCCTCCAGCCACGCGCGGATCGACTGCATCGAAACATTGCTTTTATCGAGATAGCCCCTTTCGACCATCGCACGGCCGATCGCGACATACGGCAGGCCGTTTTGCGCCGCATAGCCGACGCGCAGGACCTTGCCGTCGCTCATCACGATGCGCCCCGAGCCCTGAATGTGCAAAAAGAACGCATCGACCGCGTTGTTCACCCAGACGATCGTCTCGCCCACGCCCTTCAGCGCGCCCCTGTCGATCGCCGCGCGGTCATAATAGGGCACCAGCGCCTTGCCCTTGTCGACGCGTCCGACGATATGCTCGCCCTTGAGCGCGGGGTTGAAGACGCCGAGGTCGACGGTGACGAGATTCTCCGGCCGCCCGTAGATCGGAACGATATACTTGCCGTGCCTGCGGGTGGAGCCGTGCAGCGTCGGCTCGTAATAGCCGGTGAAGAGGCCTTGCGTTCCGGCATTGCCCGACATGACGTAGGGGGTGAAATGCGCTTCGAAGAATTTCCGCGCCGCAGCCCCATCCTGCGGCGGCGCGGCGGCAAGCGCGGTGCAGACGGCCTGCAATTCCGCCATCGTTCCCGTCCGCCCGCCGACATCGAACGCCGCCGCGGGCGGCTTCAGCATCATCTGCCCGCAGGAGCGCTGCAGCGCGACGGCCGCCTTGCTCTGGTCGTCCGCGTTCCAGCCGGGCAGGGCGGCGAACGTCGTCTGCCGCAGCGCGAGCCGGTCACCGGGCCTGAACCACCCTTTGAACGTCGCGCAGCCGGAAAGAAAGCAGCACCCCGCGGCCAGCGCGAAAAGAAGGGGGCGAAAGCGCGTCAGGCAGGGGCGCATTATTTTTCCGCCGTCCGCGTCTCGATGAGGATCCAGTTGGGGTCGGAGGAGCGCGTGTCGCGGGTGAAGGTCCAGATGTCGGTCACGTCCTCCGGAGCGGCGGCATTGGGCGACGTCTGCGCGACGTGAAATTCCACCGTGACGTAGGCCATCGTGCCGCCGAGGTGCGCTTCCGTGATCTGCGCGGACTTGATGCTGCGCGAGACAGCCCCCGCCGCGGGCGCACCCGCGGTTTCGCGCGCGGCGATGCCGCTGTCGAAACCGGCGTAGAGCTTCGGGCTCAGGAGCGGCTTCAGCGCCGCGCGGTCGCCGCGGGCGTAAGCGTCGACGATCAGGTTGAAGGCGTATTCCGCGCCGCCTATGAAGCGCGCGGCGTCAAAGGCGCGGTCGGCGGACGCGATCTCCTTCAGCCCTTCGGAGACCAGCCCCGCCGCGTCGGCCGCGGGATCGACCGGCGCCGCCGGTTGCGGCGCGGGCTTGGGCATCGGCGTCGCGCCCGTGAAAGCACCCGTGCGCGGCGGCGCGTCCAAAGGACGTGACGGCTCGTCGAAAGGGTTTTTACGTGACGGCTCGTCGCCGTTGCGCGTGCCCAGCACCGCGTTCAGGCGGTAGATCAGGATGGCCGCGATCACGGCGAAAATCAGGATGTCGACATGCATGCCAAAACCTCCGCTAGACCAACTTTATACGCCAGATCGCGCCGCCGGTTCAACAGTGCAAAATGTCAGACCGCTTTCCGGATTACGGGCGGCGGGCTTTGCGGGGCGGGCGCGGCCTTCACCCCCTGCGGCGGCGCGTCCTTGAAAAAGGAGCCGTATGCCGCAAGCGTCACGGTCTGGCCCTTCTGCAGGGAAAGCCGGCCGATCGTCGCGTCGTCAAGGATGTCCTCCGGCTTGAAAGAGAAGCTCTGGCCGGACATGTTGAAGGCGCAGAGGAGCGTTTCGCCGCCGTTCTCGCGCAAATAGGCGAACAGCGGGGCGCCGGCGTTCAGGACGGTCGCCGTGCCCGCCTCCAGCGCGGGGCGGGCTTTGCGCCGCGCGATGAGCTTGCGCATGAAACGGAGCATCGAATCCGCATCCTTCTCCTGCGCGGCGACGGCCTTGGGAACATGCGCCGCCGGCACGGGCAGGTAGGGGTCGTTCGAGGACGAGAAGCCGGCGTTGGGCTTGCCGCCGTCCCACGGCATCGGCGTGCGGCTGCCGTCGCGGCAGGCGTCCAGCCCCTGCGTCTGCGCCGTCGGGTCCTTCAGCTTGTCGAGCGGGATGTCGAGCGGGATGCGCGCCTGCTCGAGCGCCAGCTCCTCGCCCTGATACAAAATCACGCTGCCCGGCAGGGTGAAGAAGATCTCCATCATCTGCTTGTGCGCGGCGAGCGCCTCGGCGGGCGGCACGTTCGCGGCGGTGCGCGAGAAGGTGCGCGGGATGTCGTGGTTGCCGACCGAGAGGCAGTGCCCGCCGTCGGGAAAATATTTCCCGAGCGCGCGGACGATGTCGGCGAGCCGGTCGCGCGCCTTCGGGCTGATGTCGTTGACCGCCCACGTGTAGCTCATGTCGAGGCCCTTTTGCAAATCGACGTATTGCGCCGCGACCGGCAGGGGATTGAGCCCCCCTTCGGCGCCCGCCGTCGCCTCGCCGATCGTGGTCTTTTTTTCGGGATAACCGTCCATCAGCGCGCGGATGCGGGCGATGAAATCCACCGTCTGCGGCTGGATCATGCTGTGGTCGAAGCGCTGCTGGTCCCACTGCTCCTTGACGTTCGGCCAGATGCCGTAGAGCCACGGGTTGTCGCGCAGCTTCTCGTCGCAGGTGGCGAAGGGCAGCGCGTCGACGCGGAAGCCGTCCACGCCCATGTCGAGCCAGAACTTCATCTCGTCCAGCACCGCGTCCTGCACTTCCTTTTTGTTGAGGTTGAGCGCGGGCTGGCTTTTGAGGAAATGGTGCAGGTAATATTGCCCGCGTTCCTGATCATACGTCCAGGCCGCGCCGCCGAAGACGGACTTCCAGTTGTTGGGCGGCACCGTCCGGCCGTTCCACTGCTTGCCGTCCGCCCAGACGTAATAATCCTTGTATTTCGGGTCGCCCTTGCGGCTTTTCTCGAACCAGTCGTGATCGTTTGCGGTGTGCGCCACCACCCAGTCGGTGTAGACGCGCAGGCCGCGGGCGTGCGCCTCTTTCAGCAGGTCCTTGAAATCCTGCATCGTGCCGTAGCGCGGGTCGATCTGGCGGTAATCGGACACCGCGTAACCGCCATCGCCCTCCGGCCCCGGCGGCGAAAGGTACACCGGCGAGATCCAGATGGAATCCACGCCGAGGCTCTTGATATAATCGAGCTTCTGCGTGATGCCCGCAATGTCGCCCTGCCCGTCGCCGTTCGCATCGTTGAAGCTCGACGGGTAGACCTGATAGATCACTTCGGCCGGATGACGTTTGGCAGATCGCGCCATCGGTGCATTCCTTTCTTTCGTTTTCTTCTCTGATTCTGAAATATTCTAGCTGCATTTTCACCGAGAGCGCAATACACAAAGGCGTGCGGCGGGTGTATAACGACATAATGTTTCTTCTCCCGCTCATTATATTCCTGCCCTTCCTCGAAATCGTCGGCTTCGTCGTCATCGGCGGACGTATCGGACTCGGCTGGTCTCTGTTGTGGCTGCTGGCGGACGTGATCGCCGGACTTATGCTGCTCCGCACCATGGGCGGGCGGCGACGCCGCGCGGAACAAAATCCGGCCGACCCCGACGCCGCCGCACTCGAAGACATGTTCGACGGCGTTTGCCGCGTCGCCGGCGCGCTGCTGCTGATCTTCCCCGGCTTCGTCAGCGATTTTCTCGCGATCCCGCTCCTCGTTCCGCCGCTCAGGCGCCTGCTGTTTCTCTATTTGAAGCGGCACGACGGCGTCCTGCACAATATAAACGCGACGTCGCAAAGCTTCACCTACTGGCATTTTACCGACGGCAACCCGCGCGAAACCCCGCCGCCGAAGACCATCGACGGCGAGTTCAGGAACACCGGCGACGAGAAAAAACTGCAATAGCCTTGGCAAGCGCGGCTTTTCTTGGCACACTCGTCGCAACAACCGAAAAGGATCGAACGCCATGGCCGACAAAAAAGACCCCGAAACCACCCCCGCCGCAGGCGCGCAGCAGCAGAACATGCCGGGCCTGCAGATCATCGCGCAATACGTGAAGGACGCCTCGTTCGAAAACCCCAACGCGCCGGAAAGCCTCGTTTCCGGCTGGCCCGCGCCGGAAACGGAAGTCAAGATCGCCATCGGCAACAGGCACATCAAGGACAATATCTTCGAATCCGAGGTCAACTTTCAGGTCGAGGCGAAGCACCCGAAAGAGAAGTCAAAAGTCGCCTTCATCATCGACCTGCACTACGGCGCGATGGTCGCCCTGCAGAACATCCCGCAGGAAAACATCCACGCGGTCCTGATGGTCGAGGTGCCGAAACTGCTTTTCCCCTTCATGCGCGAGATGATCGCCGACATGACCTCGAAGGGCGGCTACCCGCCGCTCTACCTCGCGCCGGTCAGCTTCGAGACGATGTACATCGAGCAGATGAAACTCCTGAGGGAAAAACAGGACGCGCAAAAGGCAGGCAACGCCTGAGCTAGTCGGCCTTGCGCCACAACGGTTCCGTCAGCTTGTCGAGCAGTTCCTCGTGCGCCTTCAATTCTTCTTTGGAGGCCGGAAATGCGCGCTTCGGCCGCTTCTGCCGCTTGATCCGCGCGTTGAGCGCGACCGACTGCTTCTCCGCCAGCGCGTCGCCCAGCCCCAAACCATGCTGCCGCCCGCCGACCAGCTCGAGATAGACTTCCGACAAGAGTTCCGAGTCGAGCAGCGCGCCGTGGAACTTGCGGTTCGAATTGTCGATGTTGAAGCGGCGGCAGAGCGCGTCGAGGTTGGCGGGCTGGCCCGGAAACTTCTCCCGCGCCAGCGGCAGCGTATCGACCACGCGGGTCATGGAAATTTTCTGGAAGCCCGCCGCCTTCAACTCGGCGTTGATGAACTTCATGTCGAATTCGGCGTTGTGGATGACGAGCGTCGCGTCCGCGATGAAATCGAGGAAATCGCCGACCGCCTCGGTGAAGAGCGGCTTGTCCTTCAAAAATTCGGTGGTGAGGCCATGCACGCGCGCCGCTTCCGCCGGCACGTCGCGCATGGGATTAAGATAGACCTGATAGGTGTTGCCCGTCGGCAGGTGGTTGGACAATTCAACGCAGCCGATTTCCACCAGCCGGTGGCCTTCGGCGGGGTCGAGGCCGGTTGTTTCCGTATCAAGGACGATTTCGCGGGTCATGGCTGAAATACTAAGGCGCGGACACGGATTGTCCATGAGAAAAAATATTTTCATAAATAAAAGCTTGGGGCTTGAGAAATTACGGCAGCACGGTAAGATCGCGCCATGCACAACGAGATCATGGCATTAAAGAAAATCACCGACCCGCGCGGCAGCCTCGTCGTGCTGGAACAGGGGCAGGGCCTGCCCTTCGCCGTGAAGCGCTGTTACTTTATATATGACACGAAAGGCGACGCGCCGCGCGGCTTTCACGCGCACAAGACGCTCGAACAGATTTTGCTCTGCGTCGCGGGCGGCTGCGACCTCACCCTTGACGACGGCAAAAGCAAAACGACAATCCGCCTCGACGACCCCGCGACCGCCGTCCATGTCGGGCCGATGACCTGGCGGGAAATGAGCAACTTCACGCCCGGCTGCGTTTTGCTCGCCCTCGCCTCCGACGTTTACGACGAGAGCGACTATATCCGCGACTACGGCGAATTTAAAAAGCAGGTTCTGTCATGATTCCGTTTCTCGACCTAAAATCCCTCAACATGAAGCGCGCCACGGAGCTGGAGAACGCCTTCGCCCGCGTGCTGGAGAGCGGCTGGTACATCCGCGGCAAGGAGGTCGAAAGTTTCGAAAAGGAATTCGCCGATTATTGCGGCACGCAACATTGCGTCGGCGTTGCCAACGGGCTTGATGCGCTGGTCCTCATCCTCCGCGCCTACAAGGAATTAGGCAAACTGAAAGACGGCGACGAAGTCATCGTCCCCGCCAACACCTACATCGCCACCATCCTCGCCGTCACCGAAAACAACCTCACCCCCGTGCTGGCCGAGCCGGAAGACCGCACCTTCAACATTGACGCGGCGGGCGTGAAGGAAAATCTCTCAAACCGCACTAGGGCCGTGATGCCGGTGCATCTCTACGGACAGACGGCGGACATGGCGGGCATCCGCACGCTCGCCAAAGACAAAGGCCTGCTGGTCATCGAGGATTCGGCGCAGGCGCACGGAGCTTATGACGGCAACCGGCGCGCGGGCAATCTGGGCGATGCCTCCGGCTTCAGCTTTTATCCGGGCAAGAACCTCGGCGCGCTCGGCGACGCGGGCGCCGTCACGACCAATGACGCGGAACTGGCGGAGACGGTACGCGCCATCGCCAGCTACGGCAGCCATAAAAAATACGAGAACATCTATCAGGGCGTGAACAGCCGGCTCGACGAGGTGCAGGCGGCGCTTTTGCGCGTCAAGCTGAAATATCTCGACGAGGAGATCACCGAACGGCGCGCAGCGGCGAATTTCTATCTCTCGCGCATCACCAACCCGAAGGTCACGCTGCCGCAGGTGCGCGAACCGCAGGCGCATGTCTGGCATCTCTTCGTCATCCGCCACAAGAACCGCGCCGCCCTGCAAAAGGCGCTGACCGAAAAAGGCATCCAGACGCTGATCCACTATCCGGTTCCGCCACACAAACAAAAAGCCTATGCCGCGTGGAACGGCCTTTCGCTCCCCGTCACCGAGCGCATCCATGAAGAAGTCCTGAGCCTGCCGCTCTGGCCGGGCATGGGGCAAGAGCAGCAAAGCGCGGTCGTCGAGGCGCTGAACCATGCCGCCTGAAACGACTGGACAGAAGTCCGGCGAAGACACGCCAAATAAAGATGCGCTGGTCACCATCGCCATCCCCGCCTACAACAGCGAGAAATACCTCGCCCCCGCGCTGCAATCCTGCCTCGACCAGACCTGGCCGAACATCGAAGTCGTGATCAGCGACGACCAGTCGAAAGACCGCACCGTCGAAATCATCAAGGCGTTCATGGCGAAATCTGACAAGATTAGCTACATCACGCAGGAGAAAAACCTCGGCATCTCCGCCAACGTCAACGCCGCGGTGCGCCTGGGGCACGGGAAATTCGTCATCATCCTCGACCATGACGACATCCTGCCGCCGCATCATGTCGAGCGCATGTTGAAGCATTTCACCTCAAAGGACATCGCGCTCGTGCATTGCAACGCCATGCGCATCGACGGCGACGGGAACGAAATAAAAATGGTCGGCGACGATGCCGAAAAAATCCGCCGGACGAAAGATCCGCTCAGGGCGCTCTGCTTCAACAATTTCATCCAGAGCTGCGGGATGATGTTCCGCCGGAGCGCCTTCGACGCCATCGGCGGCTGGGACCCGTCTTTCCACCTCGACGGCGAGTGGGATTCCTACATCCGCTACGCCGAAAAGTTCAAATTCGCCTACGCGGCCGACACCTTCGGCTATTATCGCGTGCACGAGACCAACATCACCCGCGCGCTGCAGAAGAAGGAAAAGATCTTCGATCTCGACGACAACCGCGCCCGCTGCCGCGCCCGCGCGATGCAAAGCGCGAACCTGAACCCGTTTGACGCGGCGCTGGTGCATCTCAAGGTCTGGCGCAAAAACCTGCGCCGCTGGATGAGGCACGGCCGGCGTCCGCCGCGCAACATGAAGCCGGAGGATTACAAACGCGTGCTGGTCGTCAAGCTCGGCGCCTTCGGCGACTTCATCAACGCCTTCGCCGTCTTCGCCGCGATCCGCAAGCACCATCCGCAGGCCGAAATCACGCTCCTCACCACGGCGCCGTTCGCCGGTTTTGCGGAGAAAAGCGGCTGGTTCGATAAAGTCTGGCAGGTGCGGCGCTGGCTGTGGAACGAGCCTGCCGCGTGGCTCGGTTTCGCGCGCGAGATGCGCGTGCGCGATTTCGAGCTTGTCTACGACATCCAGCGCAACGACCGCATGAAGATCCTCCGCCTGCTCTCGCCCGCCCGCGCGGCGGCGGCGTGGGTCGGCGGCGGAAAGCGCAAGGACCCCTATGTCCTGAAAACCTCCCTGCCTCCGGGCGCGCTCGACACCACCGACACCGATGCCTTTCCCGTGCCGGAAACGCCGTGGCTTGATGCGGACATTTCGAAATACAACCTTAAAACACCCTTTGTCCTGCTCGTGCCGGGCGCGGCGCCGCAGCATCCGGGCAAGCGCTGGCCGGTCGCGCATTACGCCGCACTGGCGGGAAGACTGGCGCGCAGCGGCTTCACGCCAGTCGTACTCGGCGCGGGCGCGGAGACGGAACGCGCGGCGGAACTGCAAAAACTGGAGCCCGCCGTCGTCAACCTCTGCGGACAGACGGATTTCTTCGAGCTTGCCGCGCTGGCGCGCAAAGCCGCGGGCGCGATCGGAAACGACACGGGGCCGATGCACCTGACGGCCGCCGTCGGCTGCCCCACGCTGGTGCTGTTTTCCGGCTTTTCCGACCCCGACGTGTCCGCGCCGCGCGGCAGCAGTGTGGCGACTCTGCGCGGCATCCCCATCGAAAACCTTTCCCCCGACGCGGTCTGGAACAAATTCCAGTCCTTCACAAAGCAAAAACAGGCGGTTTGAAAAAGAGGCCGGCGCCGGCAAGCGCCGTCATTTCACGCGGTTCTTCGGCCGGGGAACGGCGCGATGCGGCGCGGAAACGTCCTTTCCGGCCTTTTCCGGCGGCGCGGCGGCGGTTTTTCTTGCGATGAATTCCTCCGTCTGCCGGCGCAGCGCGGCGCGGTAAAGCGGCCATTCGTCGCGGCTGGCGGGCGTGCCGCCCGGAACGGCGATCTTGCAAAAGCGCGCGGGGTCGTTCGCCGCCGGATATTGCGCGTCGAAAGCCAGCACGCGGCGGAGGGAACCCTTCATCTCCGCGGGGTGCGCGCGCAGGAAGGCGTCGATTTGCGGCGACGGCGCGGCGGAGAGCAGGGCGTCGAAGTTCCGCGCGTCGCCGGGCGTGCCGCCGCAGCGCAGCAGGTCGTAGCGCAGGCGGAAGCGCCCGAGCTGCAGCCAGAACAGCGCCTCCTTTGGCCGCCCGAGCACCAGTTCGCGCCTGAAGATGACGAGAAAGACCGGCGCGTCCAGCGCGCCGCTCTTCGGCGCGAGGAG
>JAGXAX010000149.1 GCA_018971405.1 Alphaproteobacteria bacterium
AAACATAGCCCTTTTGACCGCTATTGCTGCGCCGCAACAAGCCTTGAAGGCCCGCGCGCTTTGGACTAATCTCCTACCCATCGCAAGGTCTTTGTTTTACGGGCAGAAATGACGAACGCCTCCGGAACGAAAATCCTTTCCCGCAAGGTGGAATTCGCGGGCTGGCACAAGCTCGAGACGATCGTCGTCGCGCCCGCGAGCCTGCGCCACGAAGGCCAGTCCGCGCCGCTGTCGCGCGAGGTTTACATTTGCGGCAACGCCGCCATCGCCCTGCTTTACGAGCCGGAAACCGACCGGATCCTCTTCAACGAGCAGTTCCGCATCGGCGCCTTCATGGCGGGCGAAGCCAACCCCTGCCTTATCGAATGCTGCGCGGGCCTCGTCGACGCCGGCGAAACGCCGGAGCAAGCCATCCGCCGCGAGGCCGTCGAGGAAACCGGCTGCGAGATTCTCGACCTCGAATTCATCGGCAAATCCTATCCCAGTCCCGGCGCAAGCGACGAAACGCACATGCTCTATTGCGCGCGCGTCGGCAAGGCGGAGGCCGGGCATTTCGGCCTTGAAGAGGAAGGCGAGGAAATCAAAACGCATCTCGTTCCCGCCGCCGAGGCCATACGCATGCTCGACGCGGGGGAAATCGTCAACGGCGCAACGCTCATCTGCATGAACTGGTTCGCGCGGAACCACGGGCGGCTGCGCAAAAAATGGGGGAAACAAGCATGACGGCACTTTTCACCGCGGCGGAACTCAAGAGCGTCCTGAACCACCCGCACGTCAGGATTCTCGACGCCAGCTACAACCAGCCGCCCGCGGCGGAAGGCATTCCCGGCGCGGTCGATTTCGACATCGACGATATCGCCAACAAGGGCGCGCCCTTCGCCCATACCGTTCCGACGGCGGAGGTTTTCGCCGCCAAGGTGGGCGCGCTCGGCATAAGCAATGAAGATCTCGTCGTGATTTATGACCGCAAGGGCCTCTCCATGGCGGCGGCGCGCGCGTGGTGGATGTTCCGCCTCTTCGGCCATGAAAACGTGCGCGTCCTCGACGGCGGTCTGCCCGCCTGGATTGCCGCCGGTTTTGCCACGGCGGAAAAAACGGCAACGCCCAAACCCGCCGTCTTCACAGCAAAAATGAACAACGCGCTGTTCCGGCAGGTCGAACAGGTGGCGGGCAACCTGCTGCGCAAGGAATTCTCCCTCATCGACGCCCGCGACGCGCAGCGCTTCGAGGCGGGGCATATCCCCGATTCGTTCAACATCCCCTACGCCACGCTCATCACCGCCGCGGACAGCCTGAAACCGCGCGCGGAACTTGAAAAGGCCTTCGCCGGCGCGCACATCGCGCCGCAGAAGAAAATCACCTGCAGCTGCGGCAGCGGCGTGACGGCCTGCGTGCTCGCGCTCGCGCTCTTCGAGCTGGGGAACAAGGACGCCGCCGTCTATGACGGCTCGTGGACGGAATGGAGCTCCCTGCCCGTCCTGCCGAAAATGACGGGGGTGCGCGCATCATGACGAACCCGCAAAAAACCGGCACGCTGCTCACGCACATCAGCACCGACCCGCAAAAGTACGACGGCGCGGTCAACATCCCCCTGCACCGCGCTTCGACCATCGTCTTCAACAGCTACGCGGATTTCGAGGGCAGGCCGAAGCCGCCGTTCGTCTACGGCCGCGCCGGCACGCCGACCAGCGCCGCCTTCGAGCAGGCCGTCGCCGCGCTGGAAGGCGCCGCGGGCAGCGTCTCGACCTGCTCCGGCCTTTCGGCCATCGTCACCGCCATCACCGCCTTCGCGGGTTCGGGCGATCACGTGCTGATCCCCGACAACGCCTATGGCCCCAACCGCAAATTCTGCGAAAAAATGCTCAGCCACTGCGGCGTGGAGGTGGAGTTTTACGCGCCGCTGACGCAAGATATCGGCAAGCAGTTCCGCAAAAACACCAAGGTTCTGTTCATCGAGGCGCCCGGCTCGCTCACGTTTGAAGTCTGCGACATCGGCGCCTTCGTGACTGCCGCGAAGGCCGCGAACATCACCGTCATCATGGACAACAGCTGGGCCTCGCCGCTTTTGTTCAGGCCGCTCGACCACGGCATCGACGTGTCCGTCATGTCCTGCACGAAATACATCTCCGGCCATTCGGACGCGATGCTCGGCGTCGTGTCGGCAACGGAAGCGGCCTATCCCAAAGTCAAGGCCACGGCGCTGGCGCTCGGCATCTGCGCGGGATCGGAAGAGCTTTATATCGGCCTGCGCGGGCTTCGCACCCTGCACATCCGCCTCAAGGAGCATCAGGAACGCGGACTGGAGATCGCCCGCTGGCTCGAAAAGCGCCCCGAGGTCAAGCGCGTGCTGCATCCGGCGCTGGCCTCCTGCCCCGGACATGAAAACTGGAAGAAATATTTCAAGGGCTCCTGCGCCACGTTCAGCTTCATCCTGCACGAAACCGACAAAAAGAAATTCGCCCGCATGCTCGACGGGTTCCAGCTGTTCCACATGGGCGCGAGCTGGGGCGGCTATGAATCGCTCTGCTTCCCCGAGCAGCCCGCCTCCTGCCGCACCGCCACGCCGTGGACGGAGGAAGGCCTGCTCCTGCGCCTGCACGTCGGCTTCGAGGACATTGACGACCTGAAAAAAGATCTGGAACAAGGGTTTAAAAGATTATTGTCATAGCCTTTGGCAATATTGCAGGTGTCATGATTTAATCTTCCGGCACCCTCAACACAACCACGGACACGCAAGCCGTGGCTCCCAGCCCCGCCGACAAGCAAAAACTGAAGGATGCCTTCAACATCTGGGCCAAAAACTATCCGGCGCCGGATCAGCCCATTATCGGCTTCGGGCCCGGAAATGCCATGCTATCCGCGAAAGAGCTGAACGAAGCCGTTCAAAAAGAAACAGCCGACGGAAAATCGATGCTTGAAGCGCTTGAGTATGGCGTCCAGCGCGAAGGCATTGACAAGGTCGTCGAAAGGCTCACCCGCAAACCGCCGAAACCCTGAAGCCTACGCCCCTCCCTGTTCCCCGATCATCCGCAGCGCGGCGGCAAGAACCTCGTCCGGCGGCAGTGTCGCGTCGAGCATGGGCCACAAAACCGTTTCCGTTCCCTCCGCAACCTGCCTTCTGACGATCTCCGCGCCGGCATCGGAAACGTTGCCCGCGCGCTTTTCCACCCGCCCGACAAGAACGCGCAAATCCGCCCGCAGCCAGAGGCCGGCAAAGCGCGCGTTTGTTTCGGCGGCAAGGTTTTCCGCGTCCCTGCGCGATGCCGCGGGCGAGAACAGCGCGCTGATCACGACGTTCCTTCCCGCCGCGACATGCTCCCTCACCCGCCGTTCCATTGCGTCGATCACGCGGCGCGTCGCCTCTTGCGTATAAGCCGAAGGCGGCAGGCGCGTCGTTTCGGATACGCCGAAAAGCGCCTTGCGCGCGCGGTCGCTGTCGAGATGCACCGTGTCCGGCAAGCGCTGTTGCAGGGCGGCGGCGAGCGACGTCTTGCCGCTGCCGGAAAAGCCGCCGACGGCGATCAGGAGCGGGCTTCGCACGCTTTTCTCAGTCCCTGACAGCTTTCGCCACCTTGTCGAGGATGGCGTTGACGATCTTCGGCTCGCTGCCGTCGTAAAAGCCCGTCGTCACGTTGAGATAATCGTTGATGATGATGCCTGCGTCGGTTTTGCCGTCCGCCATCAGCTCGTAAATGCCTGCGCGCAGAATGGAATCGAGCAGGGATTCCGGATCGCCCTTCCTGCCGTCGGCCAGCGCCCTGGCGAGAGCGGCGTCGACGTCGGCCCAGCGCGCCGCCACGCCCTTGATGATGCTTTCCAGCAGTTCCGTGTCGGCGGGCACGAACTTCTCGCCGTCGAGCTCGAAGCCGACCCGCGTGTCGATGAACTCGCGCAGGGCGGATTTCGCGTCCTGATTGTTGAGGCGCATCTGGTAGAGCACCTGCACCGCGCCGAGCCTTGCCGCCGTCTTGCGCGCTTTAGCGGAACCGGCGTTGCTCTTGACGACGCGTTTTTCCGGCGGGCGTCCCAATCCTGTCTTCTTTTTGGGGGGCATTTTTTATGCTTTCTTGTAATTCTTCTTGAGGAAGTCGGTGTAGTCCTCGACCTCGCGGAAGTCCTTGTAGACGGAAGCATAGCGCACAAAGGCGACGGGGTCGATTTTCGCCAGCGCCTTCATCGCCCGCTCGCCGATGACCTTGGTCGTCACGTCCGGCTCGCCCGAGGCCTCGAGCTGGCGGACGATCTCGCTCGCCGTGCGCTCGATCGTCTCCAGATCGACGGGGCGGCGGCGCGTCGCCAGTTTCAGCGAGCGCACCAATTTATCACGTTCAAAGTTCTCGCGCCGGCCATCCACCTTGATGACCGTCAGGTCGCGCAGCTGCACGCGCTCGAAGGTGGTGAAGCGCGCGTCGCAATGGGCGCATTCGCGCCGCCTGCGGATGGCGGAATTGTCCTCGCTCGGGCGGGAGTCCTTCACCTGCGTGTCTTCATGGCCGCAAAAGGGGCAACGCATCGTCTTCACTCCCTCCCGTAGA
>JAGXAX010000150.1 GCA_018971405.1 Alphaproteobacteria bacterium
CCTGCCCGGTACGTTATGAAGATCCTATTGACAGAATACTGAATCGGCGCTATCCTTGCACACATGATGGCAGAACGTCTTTCCATTTCCGGTCTTTTTACAGCGTTTCTCTTTAGCGGCGCAGCCGCGCCCTCATATTGCCGATTTAGAAACGCCTGAAGGCGTTCATCAAACACCCCAACCACCTGAATAAATAAAGAACGGCCCCGCCCCGCAGGGCCGCAACGGGAGGCATAGCATGACAGACGTTAAAAAAGGCCGTTCGCGCCTGATCAATTCCGAAACCGAGGCGCGCGCCCTGTTCAAAACCGCGCCGGCCGGCGTCAACGGCAAAATCGGCCTCGAGGTCGAGATGCCGCTCTACCGCCCGGGCCGGACGAAACCCGCGACGCCCACGGCCGCCGAAATCCTCCTGATCCGCGACGACCTGAAGGCCCGCGGATACGACCCGCAAATGGAAGCCTCCGGCGTCATCGAGTACGCAAGCGATCCGGTCGCGCTCGGCGACGTGGCCGCGCTGGTCGCGACGGCGCACAAGAGCATCGCCGCGTTCGAGGACGCCATCGCCGCAAGGGGCGTCGTCCGCGCGCCGTTCTGCATCGTTCCCACCACGACGCTGCGGGAGGCCTTCAACAACCACGGCGCGCGCGAACGGCTCGACGCCTCGCTGCAGGCGCTCAAGGCGCACAATCCCGCGGCGCTGAACACCCCGCTGCTCACGACGAGCGTGCAGACGAACTTCAGCCCGAAAAGCGACGCGGAGCTGTTCCGCATGACATGCCGCGGCTACGCGCTCACGCCGCTGCTCATCGCGGCAATGGGCAGTTCCTCCGGCTATGCCGAAAACAGGCGGGAAAGCCGCGCCGGCGTGCATTTGCGCAGCCTCTACTATGCCGCCTTCGGCAGCGCGAGCGGCATCCCGCGGTCGTTCCTGACATCAACTGACGCGGAAAGCTTCATCCGCGGCCACGTGGCGGAGGTTTTCGACACGCCGATGTTCTTCGCCTATGCCGCGGACGGCACGCTGGTGCGCGCGCCGAAGGGGGAAACGCTGACCTTCCGCAAGCTGACCGGAAAAGGCCTCAACACCCAGAGCAACTACGAGCTCGCGGAAACGTTCCGCTATACCGACATCAAAATCGCCAACATCCGCAATGGCGACGGCGAGGCGCTCGGCAAGCGGGTGGAGGTGCGCGCGGCGGACTCAGGCCCGCACCAGCCCTTCAGCACGCTCCTGCTGACGGCCGCGCTGATCCCCGACGGCCCGACGGCAGACAGGTTCGACGCACTGCTGCGCGATTACGGTTTCAGCGGCACCCCCGCGCAGGACGCCGCCCTGCTGCTGGCCGCGCGCAAGGCGGCGGTGGAACACGGCGGGCGCTTCATGGACGTCCCGTTCGGCACCGGAAACCTGCGCGATTTCGCGGCCGATGTCGCGGGGCTGGTCTCCGCGCACTACGCGCACGACAAAACCGTCGCCCCCGACGTCGCGAAGCTCGCCGGAATCCTCCTGACAGGCGAGAGCGACGCCAGGCGCCACGCGGCGGCCTACAAATCTCTGCGGGACGTGACGCGCGCCCTGCAAAGCGCGCCCGCGCCGCCCCTGCCGCAGCAAAAAGCCGTCTGAAGGAGGGGCGCCGGCCTTGCCGCCGGCGCCTTTTTCTTTTAGGATGGCGGCATGTCCAAGCTGATCATCCCCAAAATCATCGGCCACCGCGGCGCCTGCGCCTACGCGCCCGAGAACACCCTCGCCTCGATCCACGCCGCCGCCGACCTCGGCGTCGAATGGGTCGAGATGGACGTCAAGCTCACCCGCGACCACATCCCGATCATCTTCCACGACGAGGAGCTCGACCGCTGCACCAGCGGCTCCGGCCGAGTCGCCGACACGGACTTCAGGGACATCCGCGAGCTCGACGCGGGCGCGTGGTTCGGCGAAAGCTTCATGGGCGAGAAAATTCCCACGCTCGAGGAAGCGCTCAACGCCGTGATCGACCGCGGCCTCGGCCTCAACCTCGAAATCAAACCCTGCCCGGGGCGCGAGGTGGAAACGGCGGAAATCGCGCTCGACTTCGCCACGCGCATCTGGCCGGACGACGCGCCGCCGCCGCTGGTCTCCAGCTTCAGCCACGTCAGCCTCGAAAGCGCGATGGACGTGATGGAGGAGTGGCCGCGCGGCCTCCTCATCGACGAATATTTCGAACAGTGGCGCGAGATCGCGCGGCATCTCGACGCGCACACCGTCAACATCGACGGCCTGAAGCTTGTGCCGGAACAGCTGGAAGACTATCTCGCCTTCGGCAAGCCAGTCCTCGCCTATACCATCAACGATCCCGCAAAGGCGCTGGAGCTGTTCGGCCTCGGCATCGCGGGCGTCTTCTCCGACTGTCCGGACGTCATCCGCGAAGAGATCGAAACCACGCACTGATTTCCGCCTTATTTGTTTATGAAAATTTACAGGCTGCAAAAAAATATTCATCGCGCAGCCCGCTGCAATATTCCCCGCGCCGCGCTACAATCGCATGAGAGGGAAGAAAAAACATGAGCGCCTCAGCCAAACCGATCGTCTGCATCCTCGCCAACCGCGCGCTTCTCAACAACGCGCCCGCACAAGCCATCAAGCGGCAATACATCACGCCGCTCGTCGAAGTCGCGGACGCCGCGCCGCTCATCCTGCCCTCCATCGGCAAAGGCTTCAGCCTGAAAAGCATCGCGTCGAAAATCGACGGCCTGCTGCTCACCGGCTCGCCGACGCACATCGACCCCGCGAATTACGGCGGCAAGCGCGCCTTCGAGGAAGACCTGCTCGACGCCGACCGCGACGCGACCTCGCTGCCGCTCCTGCGCGACGCGATGGAGCTGGACATCCCCACCCTCGCCATCTGCCGCGGCTTTCAGGAACTGAACGTCGCCTGCGGCGGCACGCTGCATCAGGCCGTGCACAAGCTGCCGGGCAAACTCGACCACCGCGCGCCGGAAGGCGCGGGCGTGGCGGAGCAATACGAAATACAGCGGCACAACATCCGCACGCAGCCCGGCGGCCTGTTCGAAAAGCTGAAGCTGCCGCAGAAATTCATGACCAACTCGCTCCACCATCAGGGCGTGGACAGGCTCGGCAAGGGGCTGTTCGTCGAGGGCATTTGCGAGGATGGGCTGATCGAGGCGGTTTCCGTGCCGGGCAAGCGCTTCTTCCTCGGCGTGCAGTGGCACCCCGAAGGCGACTTCCGGCGCAACCCCGTCTCGAAGATGATCTTCGAGGCGTTCTCCGCCGCGCTGCGCGGAAAATAGTTTTATTTAAATCTTCGCGTGGCTGCCGTCGCAGAAGGGTTTGGCGCCGCTCCGCTTGCACATGCAGAACCAGACCGTTTCGGATTTTTCCGCCTTGTGTATCACCGGCAAAAACGGCGTGCCGCCGTGCGACCCGTCGCAGAACGGCTGCTTGCGCGACCTGCCGCAGGAGCACCAGAGGTAGGTTTTCCCCGCCGTGACCTCGACAGCCACCGGTTCGCGCGCGGCGATATGGGCGCCTTCGTGCTCCGTCACGTCAGTGTTCCCCGTTGCCGTTGCCGTTGCCGTTGCCGTTCGGCGCGGCGATCTCGTCGAAGGTTTCGGGGCGCGGCATGCCGATGACGTTGAAGCCGCAATCGACATAGTGGTTCTCGCCCGTCACCGCTGACGAAAGGCCGGAGAGAAAATAGAGCGCGCTGTTGCCGATTTCATCCAGCGTGACGGAGCGCTTCAGCGGCGAGGCCTTGGTGGTGAATTTGAACGTGTGCCGCGCGTTGCCGATCACCGCGCCCGCGAGCGTGCGCATCGGCCCCGCCGAGATCGAGTTGACGCGGATGCCGAGCGGGCCGAGGTCTGCGGCGAGATAGCGTACGCTCGCTTCCAGCGCCGCTTTCGCCACGCCCATGACGTTGTAGTTCGGCATCACGCGCTCGGAGCCGAGATAGCTGAGCGTGATCAGGCTGCCGCCGTCTTTCATCAGGTCCTTCGCGCGGCGCGCGACGGAGGTGAAGGAATAGCAGGAGATGTGCAGCGAGTTGAGGAAGTTGGGGAGCGTCGTGTCAACATAATGGCCGCTCAGTTCGTCCTTGTTCGAGTACGCCACGGCGTGGACGATGAAGTCGATCTTGCCCCATTCCTTTTTCAGCGTGGCGAACACCTGATCGAGGTCTTCCTCTTTCGCCACGTCGCAGGGCAGCACCAGCTTCGCGCCGAGGCTTTCCGCCAGCGGACGGACGCGCTTGCCGAAGGCCTCGCCCTGATAGGTGAAGGCCATTTCCGCCCCGTGAGCGTGGAGCGTTTTGGCGATGCCCCAGGCGATGGAATGGTCGTTGGCCACGCCCATCACCAGCCCGCGCTTTCCATTCATAAGTCCGTTGGGCATCAGCTTTTCCATGATCATTTCCCCTCGCAGCGCGACATCGCCAGCGTGCAATTCGTGCCGCCGAAGCCGAAGGAGTTGGAGAGAATGGTATCATGCGTCACGTTGTCGCGGCGCTTGAGGACGATCGGCAGGCCTTCCGCCA
>JAGXAX010000151.1 GCA_018971405.1 Alphaproteobacteria bacterium
GCGCTCGTAGGAGGTGATGGAGGCGTTGAGGTCGCCGCCGCCCGATTCCAGCTGACGGACGATCTTTTCCAACTCTGCCAGCGCGGCTTCGAATGTCGGGTTTTCGGATTTCGCGGTCATCTTGCCTCCTAGAGCATGAACTTGAAAACGGCGATGCCCGCCAGCACGCGGTAGACCGCGAAAGGCATGAAGCCTCCCTGCCTGACCCAGCGCATCAAAAGCGCGACGGAAATATAGGCGACGATGAACGACACGACGAAGCCCTCGCCCATCATCATCCACTGCGCATGCGTCAAATGCGAGATGCCGACGGCGTTCTTTCCGTGGCCGAGGAGCGACTTGAGCAGTGTGTAGCCGACCGCCGCCGCCATGGTCGGCATGGAGAGGAAGAAGGAAAATTCCAGCGCCGCCGCGCGCGACAGGCCGGCCAGCTGCCCCGCCGCGATGGTGGACATCGAGCGCGAGGTGCCGGGAAAAACGGCGGAGAATATCTGGCACGCGCCGATGAAGGCCGCCTGAAAGACGGTCATGTCCTCCATATGCCACGTTTTGATGGAGCTTTGCGGCGCGTTTTCGCCCGCGTGCTCGGCCTTGGCCTTCATGAGATCGACCGCCCCCATGACGATCCCGCCGATGACCAGCGACCAGGCCATCACCGCGGGGTTTTCAAGGTTCGCGCCGATCACCTTGATCAACAGCAACGACGGTATCGCGGTGATGACGAAGGCCATCATGACCAGCGTGAAGGGGTGGCGCAGCTTGTCTTTCGTGGTGAGGAAGCTTTTCAAAAACGTCATGATGCGCGGCCAGAAATAGACCGGCAGGCACAAAATCGCGCCCAGCTGGATGACGATGGAATACATCTTCCAGTAGCCGCTCTCCAGTGAAAGCCCGAGGATCTTCTCCGCGAGACGCAGATGCGCGGTCGAGCTCACGGGCAAAAACTCCGTGATGCCCTCGACGACGCCGAGAATTCCCGATAACGCATAGCCGTGCATGGTTCAGGCCGCCCCCTTGGTTTCCGGCGCGGGGGACACGAGCCCGAGGTTCAGCTCCAGCGCGCCGCAGAGCATCTGCCCCAGCGTGATGTGCATTTCCTGTATCCGCGCCGTGACGGTCGCGGGCACGTTGAGGAGAATGTCGCAGAGCGGCGCCATTTCGCCGCCGGTCTTGCCGGTGAGGCCCGCCGTGACGATGCCTATCTTTCTCGCCTCGACCAGCGCATTGATGACGTTTTTGCTTTTCCCCGAGGTGCTGATGCCGATGGCAAGGTCGCCTTTGCGGCCCAGCGCCGCGACCTGACGGGCGAAGAGATGCTCGAAGCCGAAATCGTTGCCGATGGCGGTGAGCGCCGAGGTGTCGGTGGTGAGCGCGATCGCCGCGATCGGCGCGCGGTCTGTTTTGTAACGCACGGTCAGCTCGGTCGCGAGGTGCTGGGCGTCGCCGGCGCTGCCGCCGTTGCCGAAGAGCAAAATCTTTCCGCCCGCCTTGACGGTGGCGGAGGCGGCGAGCAGCAGTTCCTCGAACGGTTCGAGCAGCGCGGCGCGGGTCGCCTTCTCCACCGTCTCGTGCTCCGCGAACTCGGACTCCCAGAAGCTCTTGCAGGTAAAAGTCATTTTTTGCGCTCCTTGTTGTAGTCGTATTGCGCGTGGGTGAGGGCGAAGCCGATGATCACCTTGTAGCGCGACGCGCCATCGGTGCCGTGCGGCAGGGGAATCCTGATGCTGTGGTCTTCGGTGTTCTCGCCGCTGTCGCCCTTGTCGAAATCGACCGTGACGGTGAAGGCGGTGCGCTGCAAAATCTCGTCCTGCGGCGACAAAACGGCTATGAAATATGGAAATTCCTGCTGTTTCAGCCCCGCCCCCGCCGGCCCCTTCTGCGCCACGAACGGCACTTTGAGGTCGACCAGCACGGCGTCCTTCTTCTTGTCGGCGAAGGCGCAGGAGCCGCTGTAGCCGTTGATGCTGCCGCGCACCGCGACGTTCTTCTCGCCCGCGCCCTTGACGGCGTCCGGCGCGAGATAGGTGATCGTGTCGGTATTATCGATAAAACCGGTCGTCGGGCAGATGCCGGTCGGCGGCGGCTTGTGGGCGCACCCCGCCAGCAGCAGGGCGGCCAGCAGGGCGAAATGGCGCTGACGCATATGAAACCTCTTTTCCAAGTCCCCGAGGATAGCCCGCATAAGCTCTCGACTCAAGACG
This sequence comes from Alphaproteobacteria bacterium, assembly GCA_018971405.1. GTDB lineage: Bacteria > Pseudomonadota > Alphaproteobacteria > Micavibrionales > UBA2020 > PALSA-926. The sequence goes on from JAGXAX010000151.1 coordinate 2,202, forward strand.
GCTTGAACAGATATATTTCGCCCATGACGAAGCCTGTTTTAAAGATCATCCTCGCCAGCCCGCGCGGCTTTTGCGCCGGCGTCGACCGCGCGATCGAGATCGTCGAGCGGGCGCTTGCCAAATTCGGCGCGCCGGTCTACGTGCGCCACGAGATCGTCCACAACAAGGCGGTGCTGGAAGACCTGAAATCCAAGGGCGCGGTGTTCGTGGACGAACTGGCGGACGTGCCGGAAGGCCGCCCCGTGGTCTTCTCCGCCCACGGCGTGCCGAAAACCATTCCGGCCGAAGCGCAACGGCGCAACATGATTTATGTGGACGCCACCTGCCCGCTGGTCAGCAAGGTGCATCACGAGGCGGCGGCGCGGGCGCGGGCGGGGAAGCAGATCATTCTCATCGGCCATGCCGGCCACCCCGAGGTCGTCGGCACGATGGGCCAGCTGCCGGAAGGCGATATCCTGCTGGTCGAAAAAACCGCGGACGTGGCGGCGCTCCGGGTCAAAGACCCGCAAAACCTCGCCTACATCACCCAGACGACCCTCTCGGTCGACGACACGGCGGAGATCGCGGCCGCGCTCAAAAGCCGCTTTCCCGCCATCTTCTCCCCGAAGAAGGAAGACATTTGCTACGCCACCGCCAACCGGCAGGCGGCGGTGAAGGCGCTGGCAAAGCGCGTCGACGCGCTGGCCGTCATCGGCTCGAAAAATTCCTCCAATTCCCGCCGCCTTGTCGAGGTGGCGAAAGCCCACGGCTGCGCCCGCGCCTTTCTGGCCGATTGCGCCGCCGACATCGACTGGGAAAGGCTGAAGGACATCCGCGCCCTCGGCCTGACGGCGGGGGCGAGCGCGCCGGAACGGCTGGTGCGCGAGGTGGTCGAGGCGGCGTGCGCGCATTTCAGCGTCGAGACCGAAACCGCAACGACCGCGGAGGAACGCGTGGTCTTCAACATCCCGCGCCTGCTGGCGACCTGACGCATGGCGGTCTTCACCCATATCCCGGCGGAACAGGCGGCCGCGCACCTCGCGGCCTTCGATATCGGAACGTTGAAAAGCCTCACGCCCATCGGCGCGGGCGTGGAGAACACCAACTACAGGCTTTCGACCACGCAAGGCGATTACGTTTTGACATTGGTGGAGCGGCGCACGCCGCCCGAGGCGCTGCCCTTCGTCGTCGCCTTCATGGCGCACCTGCAAAAGCGCGGCATCCCCTGCCCCGCCGTGATCGCGGACAAGAACGGAGAGACCATCCTGCCGCTCGCGGGAAGACCCGCGATCCTCACCGCCTTTCTTTCCGGCGCGACGCCCGCGCGGGTGGAAACGCCACACGCCGCCGCGGCGGGGGAGTTGCTGGCGGAAATGCACAAGGCGGCGGCCGGTTTCAGGATGCAGCGCGAGAACCCCGTCGCCCTGCCGGCCTGGAAAAAACTGATCGGCGCCTGCAAAACCGCGCCGGTTTACGGCCTGTTGCGGGACGAGCTGGCCTGGCTCGAAAAGAACCGCCCATGGGGGCTGCCGGCGGGCGCGGTGCATGCCGATTTGTTCCCCGACAACGCTTTCTTCAAGGACGGCCAAATTTCCGGCGTGTTCGATTTCTATTTTTCCTGCACCGACGCCTATGCCTACGATTTCATGGCCACGCTCGGCGCCTGGTGCTTCGACGACGGCATTTTCGCACCCGAACGGGAACGGGCGTTTTCCGCCGCATACCAGAAAATCCGCCCGCTCTCGCAGGACGAGAAAAAATCCCTGCCCTACTTCGGCCGCGCCGCGGCGCTGCGCATCGTCGCGACGCGCCTTTACGACCAGCTGCATCCGGCGGCAGGCGCGGTGATCAGCCCGCACGACCCTTTCGAGCACGTGCGGATTTTGCAGTTCCACCAGTCGGAAAGATTCTCATGCTGAAGGCGGTCGACCTCTTCACCGACGGCGCCTGCAGCGGCAACCCCGGCCCCGGCGGCTGGGGCGCGCTCCTGCGCTACGGCGGCCACGAAAAGGAACTCAGCGGCGGAGACCCCGCCACCACCAACAACCGCATGGAGCTGACGGCGGTGATCGAAGGGCTCGCGGCGCTGAAATCGCCCTGCGCCGTCACCGTCCACACCGACAGTAAATACGTGATGGACGGCGTGACGCAATATCTCGCCCGCTGGAAGGCGCACGGCTGGAAAACCGCCGACAAAAAGCCGGTCAAAAACCCCGATCTCTGGCAGGCGCTCGACGCGGCCTTGCAAGAGCATCAGGTCGCGTGGGTCTGGGTCAAGGGTCACAACGGCCACCCCGAAAACGAGCGCGCCGACCAGCTTGCCCGCCGCGCGGTTCCGCGCGATATA
>JAGXAX010000152.1 GCA_018971405.1 Alphaproteobacteria bacterium
AGCAAAGCCCGACGCTGTTCATCCAGGGCGCGCAGAACAAGGCTAACCCTTTCGGCCGCGTGCCGAAAGTGCTGGGGCAGCATAGATACGTGCCGCTGCTCGGCGCGTCGCCCTATACGGAGAGCGTCGGCGGCGACCAGTACCTGCGCATGCTGTTCGTCTGGGGCTACGGGCCGCTGGAGATCACCGACATCAAGATCGGCGAGACGCCGGTCGAAGACTTCACCGACGTCGAGATCGAGACAAGGCAGGGCTTTGACACCGACGCGCCGCTGACCCTCTATACCGACAGCATCGTGCAGAACGACCTGCAGGTGGCGCTGACCAATGCGGGCGGCTATGTCGTCCGTACGACGGACACGGACGCGACGGCGATTTCGGTCGATATCACCTTTCCGCAGGGGTTGTTCCAGATCAACGGCAGCGACGTCAAAATCGCGGCGACGGTGGAAGTCTCGGTCGATTATGCGCCCGCGGGAACGAACACGTGGACGAGCGCGGGCGTCATTGCGGCGACGGCGCAGCAAAGCGTCGCGCTGCTGGAGGGCCTGCAGTTCAGCGTGCCGGCAGCGGGGCAGTACGACGTGCGCCTGAAGCGCGTCACGCCCGACAGCACGAGCGACCTCGTGTACGACGACGTCCTCTGGACGGCGCTCCGCACCATCCGCACGACCCGGCCCGTCAACATGACGGGCCTCGCGGTGACGGCTCTGCGCATCAAGGCGACCGACCAGCTGAACGGCGCGATCGACAAATTGAACGGCGTCGCGCAGTCCATCGTGCCGGACTGGAACGGCTCAGTCTGGGACGACCCCGCCGACCAGACGACGTGGCACGCGACCGCCAACCCCGCGTCGCTCTTCCGCCACGTCCTGCAGGGCAGCGCCAACGCGATGCCGCTCGACGACAGCCGCATCGACCTCACGACGCTGCAAAACTGGCACGCCTCTACCGCCGCCGCCTCGCGCGAATTCAACGCCGTGATCGACTACGACGTTGCCATCGCGGACGTGCTGCGCGACATCGCCGCGGCGGGGCGCGCCAGCCCGATGCTGATCGACGGCTGCTGGGGCGTGGTCGAGGACGCGCCGCAGACGGTGCCGGTGCAGCATTTCACGCCGCGCAACAGTTACACCTTCAGCGGCAACAAGGCTTTCGCCGACCTGCCGCAGGCCTTGCGCGTGCGGTTCATCAACCGCGACAACGGCTGGCTGCAGGACGAGCGCATCGTCTACGACGACGGTTTCGATGCGTCGAACGCCACCATCTTCGAAGTGCTGGAGCTGCCGGGCGTGACGAGCGCCGGCCAGGCGTGGAGCGACGGGCGCTACCACATCGCCACGGCGCGCCTGCGCCCCGAGACCTACAGCTTTTACGCCGATATAGAACACATCGTCTGCACGCGCGACGACCTGATCAGGTTCACCCACGATGTGCCGCTGTTCGGGCTCATGAGCGCGCGGGTGAAATCGGCCGCGACCGACGGAACGAACATCACCGGCGTGACGCTCGACGCCGCCGTGACGATGGCGGACGGCACGGCTTATGCGCTGCGCTTCCGCCTCTCCGACGGCGCGTCGCTGGTGCAAACGGTCGAAACGGTCGCGGGCACGGGCGCGACCGTGACGTTCACCGCGCCGGTCGACGCGTCCTCCGGCCTTGCCGCGGGCGACCTCGCGCTCTTCGGCGAAATCGGGCAGGAGAGCGTCGAGCTGATCGTGAAATCTATCACGCCGCAGAACGACCTTTCCGCGCTTATCACCTGCGTCGACGCCGCGCCCGCCGTGTTCACGGCGGACAGCGGCGACATTCCGGCCTTCGCGAGCCAGATCTCCCTCCCGCCGGAGCTGCTGCCGCCGCCCGCGCCGGTCTTGTGCCAGATACAGTCCGGCGAGACGACGATGATCAGGAACACTGACGGCACCTTCACCGACCGCGTGGTGGTGACGCTGCAAACGCCGTCCTACAGCGGCGCGCTCGGCATCAATGCGCTGGTGCGGGCGTCGGACGAGGCGGACTTCCATCCCGCCACGGTCTTGAGCGCGACCGCGAACAGCATTTCTCTCGCCAACCTCGCGGCGGGCGGGCTTTACGACATCAGGATTTATTACGTCTCCGGCGGCGGGCAGACGTCGCCCGCGCTCACTGTCGCGGGCTATCAGGTCGCGGCCGACATCCCCTCCGACGTGAGCGGATTTTCCGTGAACGTGCTGGGCGCGACGGCGCACCTGACGTGGAACGCGGTGACGGACATCGATCTCGCCAGCTACGCGCTGCGCTTCGCGCCGCAGACGGCGGGCGTGACGTGGGCGTCGGCGACCGACCTGATCACGCAAATCCCCGCCGGCGCGACGAGCGTTTCCGTGCCTGCGGCGGCCGGCACCTATCTCATCAAGGCGGTCAGCGCCGCCGGAAAGCAGAGCGTGGACGCGGCCAGCGCCGTCTCCGCGGTCGCGGGGGCGGCGGACACGACATACATATTGACCGTGATGGAGGACGCAAGCTTCACGGGCGTGAACGACTGCACCGGCATGGACGCGGGCGCGGCGCTCCGGCTCGCGGGCGCGGACACGGTCGACAGCTGGGCGGATTTCGACCTCGTGACGGACGCCGACGTCGGTAACGCCGGTCTCGCCACGGCGGGCTGTTACCGGTTCGCGGGCAGCGTCGATCTCGGCGCGGTCTATACATCGCGCCTGACGATGGACATGGCGGTCTCCGGCCTCGACACCACGACCTCGCTGGACGGCTGGGCGGACATCGACGATCAGGAAAGCTTCGACCAGACGGTCGACCCGTCGCTGTGGAACGTGCAGTTGCAGGTCCGCACGACGAACGACGATCCGGCGGGAACGCCGGTGTGGGGCGCCTGGGCGCCGTTCGTGATCGGCGACTATGCCGCGCGGGCGCACCAGTTCCAGGCACTGCTGACGAGCGACGTCGAGGGCGTGACGCCCGCCGTGTCGCGGCTGCGCGTCGATCTCGACATGCCCGGCCGCACGGAAAGCGGCTGCGGCTGCGCCGCGCCCGCAGGGGGACTCGCGGTTTCTTTCGCGAGCCCGTTCCGCGCCACGCCCGCCGTCGGCGTCACGGCGCAGGACATGGCGACGGGCGACTATTGCAACGTCACGTCGCCCTCGGCGGCCGGCTTCACGGTGCAATTCTTCAATGCTTCCGGCGCGGGCGTCGCAAGGACGTTCGACTGGATGGCCAAAGGCTACGGACAACAAAGCTAAACCGCTTCAAACAAGGAGAACTTAAATGACGCAATCCACCTCGCAGATCGGCGCGGACCAGTCGGGCCTCGCTTACCGCAACGCCGACAACGCCGGCAAACAGGCGATTTTGAACCATCATAAAGGCCCGACCGCGCCGAGTTACGCGGAGGCCGGCATCATCTGGCTCAACGATTCCGCCACGCCGTGGACGCTCAACGTCTACAACGGCACGAGCTGGATCACGCTGGGCGAGATCAACGCGGCCAACAACACCTTTCAGGCTTACAACGGCACAGCTGCGCCGCGCATGCTGAATTTCGCGACCGACACCGGCAGCGCGAACGCGTACGCCATCGCGCCCGTGCCCGCCGCCACGGCCTATGCCGCGGGTCAGGTCGTGACGCTGAAGCCTTCCGGCGCCAACACCGCCGCCGCGACGCTTAACGTCAGCGGACTCGGCGCGAAGAGCATCAAACTGCTGAACGGCAACGATCCGGCGGCGAACGCGCTTCTGGCGACCGGCGTTTACGCACTCGTCTACGACGGCACGAACTTCGTCGCGCTCAACCCGTCGCTGCCGGCCTTCACGGGCGACAGCGGCTCCGGCGGCGCCAGCGGCCTCGTGCCCGCGCCCGCATCTGGCGACGCGGCGGCGGGGAAATTCCTCGGCGCGGGCGGCGGCTGGATCGCGCCCGCCACATCGAGCGTCGCGTGCAACCCGCAGACCGGCGCCTACACGCTCCTCTCTTCGGACCGCGGCGCGCTTCTCGATTTCACGGGCTCTGCCAGCGCGACCTTTGCCTTTACCGCGGCGGCGACGCTTGGCAACGGCTGGTTCTGCTTCATCCGCAACAGCGGCACGTCGCAGGCGGAACTGACGCTTGATCCCAACGCGGCGGAGCTGATCGACGGGCTTTCGACCTTCATCATGTATCCGGGCGAGGCGCGGCTCGTGCAGTGTAGCGGCTCGGCCTTCACCTCGGTCATCCTCAAGGGGTTTGCGCGCACCTATGCGTCGTCCGGCACCTTCACCGCCCCGCCGGGCTATCAGGAATTCGAATGTGAGGCCTGGGCGGGCGGCGGCGGCGGCGGCGCGGGCGGCGGCGGCGGCGCGTACAACCGCAGACGGGTTTCGGCTTCCGCCATGGGCGCATCGCAGACAGTGACCGTCGGCGCGGGCGGCGCGGGCGGATCAAGCGGCACGGCGGGAGGCAGCAGCTCTATCGGCAGCCTGCTCGCGGCTTATGGCGGCGCGGGCGGGGGCGGCGCGGGCGCGAACGGCGCGGGCG
>JAGXAX010000153.1 GCA_018971405.1 Alphaproteobacteria bacterium
TGCCGCAGGGTCGGGCGTGGAGGTGTAACGGCACATATTCCCATATATAAAATATACTTTCTTTCAAAACAGCCGCATTCATCCTAGAATCTGCGCGTGAAGGACGAAGCATGCTTGTCTATATCCGCGATAAATTCTGCTTCAATGGCCGGACGACGTTCAGCAGAGGTGAATTAAGCCAGATTCTTTCGGTTTACGGCGCGCGGGTGCAGCGCGGCCAGTGGCGGGATTACGCGATCGACAGCCTGCCGGACATGGCGGTGTTCTCGATTTTCCGCTCCAGTCACGAGCGGCCTTTGTACACCGTCACAAAAATTTCCGCGCGCAGCTTGATAAAGCCGGCGCAATATGTTGTTTATGCAGGGAGCGAGATATTGAAGCGCAGCACGAGCCTGCGCGAAGTCCTGGATTTTCTGGAAGAACAGACATGACGCGACATCGCCTTTCCGGACACATTTTCGGGTTTCTGTGCGCGGTTGCGCTGGCGGCGTCTTCGGCGCGCGCGGCGCGCGCCGATTTGCCCGACATGCCGGATCCGGTGCACGTCAGTCTCGACAAAACCGATCCGCCGCCGATGGACGATATGCGGCAGCTCGCCCTGCAGGGGGATGCACGCGCGATGTTCATCCTCGGCGACATGTACGAGAAGGAAAAAGGGGGCTTGAGGAAGAACTGGCCGAAGGCGCGGAAATGGTTCGAGGACGCGGGCCGGCACGGCCTGAACTACGCCTTCATCCGCCTCGCGGCGATGGCGAAGCACGACCGCCAACCGAAAGAGGCGTGGCAGTGGTACACGCTGGCCATCGAAGGCTTCAGCGATGACAGTGACGACGACGGCGCGTCGGCGACACTGGGATATGTCATTCAGGCGCGGCAGGATCTGGTCAAATCGGCGAAGCTTTCGGAGCAGGATATCGCTGCGGCGCGGGCGTCGATGGCCGCGTGGAAGAGCGTGCGCGACAAGGCCTCGAGCGGCGAAAAAAGCACCGCCACGGCCTCCCTCCAGCCGCAAAACAATTTAAAACTAAACCAGTAGGAGAAAAGAAAATGAGCAGAATTAAAGTCAAAACCCCGGTTGTCGAGATGAACGGCGATGAAATGACCCGCATCATCTGGGACATGATCATCGATCGCATGATCAAGCCCTATCTCGACATCAACCTCGTCTCCTGCGACCTTTCGATCGAGAACCGCGACAAGACCGACGACAAGATCACCATCGAGGCTGCTGAGCAGACCAAGAAATACGGCGTCGGCATCAAGTGCGCGACCATCACGCCGGACGAAGCGCGCGTCGAGGAATTCAAGCTCAAGAAAATGTGGAAGTCGCCCAACGGCACGATCCGGAACATCCTCAACGGCACGGTCTTCCGCGAGCCGATCATTTGCAAGAACATCCCGCGCCTCGTGACCACATGGACGAAGCCGATCGTCATCGGCCGTCACGCCTTCGGCGACCAGTACAAGGCGACCGACATCAAGGTGCCTGCCGCGGGCAAAGTCAAGCTGGTGTTCGAGCCGAAGGACGGCGGGCAGGCGCAAACCTGGGACGTGCATGATTTCGCCGGCCCCGGCGTCGCCATGGGCATGTACAACACGGACGAGTCGATCACCGGCTTCGCCCGCGCCTGCCTCAACTACGGTCTTGCGCGCAAATATCCGGTCTACATGTCCACGAAGAACACCATCCTCAAGGCCTACGACGGCAAGTTCAAGGACATCTTCCAAAGCGTGTTCGACAAGGAGTTCAAGGACAAATACGCCAAGGCGGGCCTGACCTACGAGCACCGCCTGATCGACGACATGGTGGCGAGCGCGATGAAGTGGGAAGGCGGCTTCCTCTGGGCGTGCAAGAACTACGACGGCGACGTGCAGTCCGACAGCATCGCGCAGGGCTTCGGCTCTCTCGGCCTCATGACTTCGGTGCTGCTGACGCCGGACGGCAAGACGGTCGAGACTGAAGCGGCGCACGGCACGGTCACCCGCCACTATCGCCAGCACCAGCAAGGCAAGCCGACCTCGACCAACCCGATCGCCAGCATCTTCGCCTGGACGCAGGGTCTCAAATACCGCGGCCAGTTCGATCAGACGCCGGAAGTCGTGCGCTTCGCGGAAACGCTGGAGCATGTTTGCGTCTCCACCGTCGAGGCGGGCGACATGACGAAGGATCTCGCGCTGCTGGTTTCTAAGGACCAGAAATATCTCACCACCGAGAAGTTCATGGACAAGCTGATCGCCAACCTCAACGTGGCGATGCAGAAAGCCGCCTGACGGCTTCCACGCAAAAAACCGGCCGCGGCGCCCAGCGTCGCGGCCGGTTTCGTTTTAAGGGCGCTTATTGCTTCGGCTTCTTGCCGAAGTTCGAGGTTTTTGCCTTGAGCGACGGCGCGGCGCTTTCGATGGCCTTGCCGACGATGTCCTTGATCTGCGTGTCGAGCTGCGGCGTCGCCATGATGCGCTTCAGCTCCTTCACGATCAGAGCCTGACGCGCGTCGTCGTAGCGCTGGAACTGCGCGAGCGGGCGGATGATGCCCGTCGCCGTGTGCGGGTTGACGGTGTTGAGGCTGATGACGATGTCGGCCAGCAGCTTGTAGCCGGAGCCGTCCTTGGCGTGGAAGGCCTCCGTGTTGGCGGTGAAGCCGCCGAGCAGCGCGCGCACCTTGTTGGGGTTGGTGAGGTCGAAGACGTCGCTCTTCATCAGCTCCTTCACGCGCCCGGCCGCGTCGGTTTTCGCCGTCTGGGCCGAGAGGCTGAGCCACGTGTCCATGACGTTGGTGTCCTCGCGGTATTTTGCGTGGAAGCCGTCCAGCGCCTTTTCTGCCTCCGTGCCGCCCATGCGGGCGAGGGCGCCGAGCGCGCCCTGCCGCTCCGTCATGTTGGCGGCGGTGTCGTATTGGGCTTGCGCGGCCGTTTTCACGTCCTGCGTTTCCAGTGTGCCGAGGAAGCGGAGCGCCGCGTTATGCAGGTCGCGGCGGCCGGCGTCGTGGATGCTGAAGGTTTCGCCGGCGGGCGTCGCCGTCTTGGCGTAGATATCCTTGAATTCGGCCTCGAAGGTTTCCGCCAGCGTCTTCCTGACGAAATCCGTGACCGTTTTGGCGGCTTCGGGGTCGTACTGCTTCAGATCCTGCGTGAAGTCGGGCAGGCCGAGCATGCGCGCGGCGAAGGCCCGATCGCCGTCGGCCGCGTCAGCGAGATTGAGGCCGTAGGCGGCGGTGAATTCTTTCGGCAGCGCGAGCGGCATGCCCGCCTCATGGTCCCGCAGCAATTGGCGCATGGTCTTGGCCATCATCTGCTGTCCGGCGTCGAAGCGGTTGAAAGGGTCGGAGTCGTGGCTCATGCGGAAGACCAGTTCGTCGTCCGCCACGGGCGTCACAACCTTGACCGGCGCGGAGAAATCGCGGAACAGCGACGGCACCACGGGGCCCGCGACGTCCTTGAAGACGAAAGTCTGTTCGGCCTTGGTGAAATCGAGCACCCGCTCCGCGCTGCCCGCTTTCTTTTCGCCCTTCAGCGTCAGCGGCACGTCCTTGCCGCTTTGCGAGATCAGCCCCAGGCGCACGGGGATGTGCAGCGGCTTTTTGGAGGCGGCGGGCTGCCCCGGCGTCGCGGGCTGGTGCTGCTTCAGCGTGAGCGTGTAGGTTTTGGCCTTGGCGTCGTATTTTCCTTCATAGGAGATTTCCGGCGTGCCGGCCTGCGTGTACCAGCGGAAGAACTGCTTGAGGTCGCGGCCCGAATATTCCTCAAGCGCGGCGACGAAATCGTCGACGATACGCGCCTCGCCGTCGAACTTGTCGAGGTAGTGTTTCACGCCTTTGTACCAGTCCTCGCTGCCCATGATCGTTTCCATCATGCGGAGCAATTGCGCCCCCTTGTTGTAGACGGTCGGGGAATAGATGTTCTCGAACGACTCGGCGCGTTCGGGGCGGACGCAATGCGCCGTGGGGCCTCCGTCCTCGCGGAACTGCACGTTGCGGATATAGACCGCGTCGTCGATCGTCTGGATGGCTTTGGAGTTCATGTCGCCGGAGAACTGCTCGTTGCGGCGCTCGGTCAGGCTCTCTTTGAGCGAGATCTCGAACCAGTCGCGCACCGTCACGCGGTCGCCGGTATAGTTGTGGAAGTATTCGTGGCCGATGACCGTCTCGATGCGCAGCAGCTGCGCGTCGGAGGAGCTTTCGGGGCTGCCGCACAGGTCCTTGATGTTGAAGACGATCGCGCCCTTGTTCTCCATCGCGCCCATGTTGAACTTTTCGAGGCCGATGAGGTGCAGGCAGTCGAGGTCGTATTCAAGGCCGTATTTTTCCTCGTCCCATTTCATGGCGTTCTTGATCGACTGCATCGCCCAGTCGACTTTGTCCTCATAGCCCTTCGGCACGACGATGCGCAGGGAGACGTCCTTGCCCGACATGGTGGTGTAGGTGCCGGTCACGACTTCCATGTCGCCCGCGATGGTGGCGAAAAGGTAGCTCGGTTTGGGGAAGGGGTCTACCCAGGTGATGCTGTG
>JAGXAX010000154.1 GCA_018971405.1 Alphaproteobacteria bacterium
GGCGGTCTGCGCGACCGCCGCGGCGGGCACCTCCACCCGCTCAACCTCGCGCTCGGCGAAGCGCGCGCGAGCGAATCCCTGGGCGGGAAAATCTGCGAGAATTCGCGCGTCGTCCGCGTCGACAAAAACGGCAAGCCAAGGGTTTACACCGAAAAGGGCAGCGTTTCCGCCGAATACGCCGTCGTCTGCGGCAATGCCTACCTCACCGGCATCCTGCCGGAGATCACGGGACGGATCATGCCGGTCAGCAGCCAGATCGTGACGACGGAGCCGCTGGGCGAGGAACTCGCGAAAAAGATGATGCCCGCCGGCGCCTGCGTCGAGGACTGCAACTTCCTGCTCGACTATTACCGCATCACCGCCGACCACCGCCTGCTGTTCGGCGGCGGCGCGATTTACAGCGGCTTCGAGCCGGAAGACGTCATCCGTCGTCTCAAACCCCACCTTCTGCGCACGTTCCCTTATCTCAAGGACAAAAAAATCGACTTCGCCTGGAACGGGCAGTTCGCCATCACCCTCACGCGCTTCCCGCATCTCGGGCGGCTCTCCGACACGGTCTATTTCATCCAGGGCGACAGCGGCCATGGCGTGACCGCCTGCCACCTGCAGGGCAAGCTCGTCGCCGAGGCGATCAACCATCAGGCGGCACGGTTCGACGTCTTCGCCCGCATCCGCAATTATCCCTTCCCCGGCGGGCGCCTGTTCCGTGTGCCGCTGACAGCGCTCGGCGCCTGGTACTATGAGTTGCGGGAAGTTATTGGAATTTAATGAAAAACAAGCGAAACGGGAAAACTTTTCCGTCCGCGCCCTGAAACCTGCTATAATCATAACTTCAAATAGAGAAGGATCAAACCCCATGACAGCACCGTTCGACAGCGCCGCCGACAACCCCCTGCTCGCGGAACCCGCCCTGCCCCACGGCGCGCTGCCGCTCGACCAGCTCAAGCCCGAATATTTCCTGCCCGCGATCACGGCAGGCATCGCCGCGGCGAAGAAGGAGATCGACGCGATCAAGGCCAACCCCGCCGCGCCGACGTTCGAAAACACCATCGAGGCGCTGGAATTTTCCGGCGCGACGCTTGGCCGCGTCGCGAACATGTTCTCCTGCGTCGCCGGCGCGAACGGCGACGACGCCTTGCGCCAGATCAAGCCGGCGGTCTACGTCACGCTCGCCCGCCACGGCAACGACATCATGATGGACGCCGCGCTCTTCGCCCGCGTCAAGGCCGTCTACGACCAGCGCGCCGCGCTGAAGCTCGACGCGGAACAGAAAATGCTGCTGGAGGAAACCTACAAGGGCTTCGTCGAGAAGGGCGCGCTGCTCAGCGCCGCCGACAAGAAGGAAATGGCCGACATCGACGAGCGGCTCTCGGAACTCGGCACGATTTTCGACGACAATACCGTCAAATCGACCGACGCGTATGAAAAAGTCATCGGCGACGAGAAAGACCTCGACGGCGTCTCCGAACGCGCCAAAAACAGCTACCGCCACGCCGCCGAGGAGGCGGGGATGACCGGCAAATGGCTGATCAAGCTCTCGCCGCCGCCGATGGATATCCTCGATTCCTGCAAAAACCGCGCCTTGCGCGAGGAAATCTGGCGCGCCATGAACAGCGTCGCTTCAGAAGCCCCGCACGACAACCATCCGGTGGTGCTGGAGATCGTCAAGCTGCGCCACCGTCAGGCTGAGATCATGGGCTACAAAAGCTACGCCGCCTACAAGCTCGATGACACCATGGCCAAGACGCCGCAAGCCGTCATGGACCTGCTGGAAAAGAACCTCAATGTCTACAAGCCCGCGACGGAAAAATTCCTCGACAAGGTGAAGGACTACGCGCAGCAGCAGGACGGCCTCAAAGACCTCAAGCCGTGGGACTATGCCTACTACAGCCGCAAGCTGAAAGAGGAGACTTTCAAGCTCGACCTCGAAGACCTGCGCCCCTACTTCGACCTCGAAAAGGTCCTCGACGGCGTGCGCATCCACGCCGAGAAGCTCTTCAACATCAAGATGACCGAGGTGAAGGGCAAATATCCCGTCTATCACCCCGACGTCAAGACCTTCGAGGTCACCGACAACAAGACCGGCCAGATGATCGGCATCTTCTACGGCGACTACTACGCCCGCCCCGGCGCGAAAGGCGACGGCGCGTGGATGGACACCCTGCGCAAGCGCGGGCTCGACAAGGCGGGCGGACAGAACGAATTCTCCCTCGTCTTCAATGTCTGCAATTTCTCCAAGCCGACGAAAAACCAGCCGACCCTGCTCTCGCTCGACGAGGTCAGGACGACGTTCCACGAATTCGGCCATGCGCTGCACGCCCTGCTCGCCGAGGGGAACTACCGCTCCCTCACCTGCACCTCCGTCAAGCATGATTTTGTGGAAGTGCCGTCGCAGCTGCTGGAAAACTGGGCCGTGGAAAAAGAGGTGCTCGACACCTTCGCCATCCACCACGATACGCAACAGCCGCTGCCCGCCGCACTGATCAAGAAGATCAACGACATGGAGACGTTCGACGCCGCCTATGCCGGATTGCGCCAGACCTTCTTCGGCCTGCTCGACATGAAGTGGCACACGACCGACCCCGCCGCAATCAAGGACGCCGAAACGCTGGAAGATGAAATCGTCGCGAAAGCCAGCGCTTTCCCGCGCCTCGCATCGCCGATGTCGACCCGTTTCGGCCACCTCTTCGCCGGCGGGTACGCCGCCGGCTACTACGGTTACAAATGGGCGGAAGCGCTGGAGGCTGACATCTTCACCGCCTTCAAGAAGAACGGCCTTTACGACCGCAAGACGGCCGACCGTTTGCGTGAAACAGTCTACTCAAAAGGCGGCACGGTGGAAGCCGAAACGCTGTTCGAGGACATGATGGGCCGCAAGCCCGATCCGAACGCACTCCACCGCCGCGAAGGCCTGCTGCCGCCGGAAGATGACAAAAAGCCAGCGAAGCCGGCGTCGAAGAAGCCTCCGAAACCGTGACTGCGGGCGGATGAGACTTTCTATGTAAGGAAGATCGACGAGAAGGTCTTGCGCGATGCGTGCGATGAAGTGCTGAGAACCCTTGAAAAGGCTCTTCAACAGCTGCCCGATGCGCGGGTTCTGGAAGTGGGAAGCACCGCCATAAAAGGCGCCGTCGGAAAAGGCGATATAGACATTCTGGTGATGACCGGCGAAAGCAGCTTCAAAAAGATGCTCGCAATATTGGACGCGCTCTTTCCCCGCAATCCGCGTCAGCTTTCGAACGCGATATACCAAGGATACACAGTTCCCTCCGTGCTTGATATCGCCCTTCAATGCACCGTTCGGGGCAGTACCCATGACCGGTTTGAGGACTTTATAAATGCGCTGCAGAACAGCAAGCCGCTGCTTGACGCGTACAACAAACTAAAAGCGGGATGGCACGGGAAGAATATGCACGGCTATCGAGCCGCCAAAGCGAAATTCATCGCAGATGTCTTAAAAAACCGCCCCTAAAACCGCATGGTTTTGCACATCATATGCGGCAATACTTTTTTATTTTCGGTGCTTTTGATTTTGCGGCCCGCAAGCCAGAGCGCAGCATCGATATCCTGCGCCGACAAGCCGGAAAGTTCCGCCAGCCGCTCGCAGACGACGACCGCCGCCGCGCGCAAGGCCGCGACCCTGTCATTATCTTCGTCGAAAAGCTTCCTGTCTTCCAGATCTTTCGCGAGATCCGCACTGAACGACAAAATGCCCACATCGCCGGCATTCAGCACCTGCGGCAGAACATAGTCCGCCGCGATCGTAAGGTCGGACACGTCCACCTTGACGCCGTGATGATGCGCATTTCCCGCTGCCATCAGCACGGTCAGGGTCGCCTTCTTGAAAAACGGGTCGTTGCCCAGCCCTTCGGGGAAAATGGCCGCCAGATTTTTCACGAAATCCATGTCGAGCCTGTACGTTTCACCGTCACATGCGGACGCCAGCAGCGCGACGGCCTTTTCATGATTTTCCGGATCGGCGAATTCTTTGAAAATTTTTAGGCGTTTCTGCGCGAACGGCACGCCTTCGAGCAGCGGCGCGATTTTATCCTCCGCTTCGTCCGGTGCCAGGTCATAGAACGGCAATGCTTTCGCCGCCCTGATCTCCGCCATTTTTTCGACCATCGCCTTGGCGCCAGAGCCGTCTTTGCTCCATTTTTGCGCGCGGCCTCGATCATCCGCGTAGATAAAACCGCCGTTTTGCGCCGTGATCATCGTCATCTCGTAAAACGCGCGGATGAAATCGTAAGAAGCCGGATCGTTTGCCGTCGGGCTGATATATTCTTTCCAGTCGGGTACGAACAGGGATTTCCGCAGCGTTTTGGCGAAGGCCCTCAACGTCGCGTCATTGATAGACACGTCAGACTGCTTTTTTAGGATATCCTCGCAGTTTTCGAGAAACTGTCGGTGCGTGCGCGATTTTTTATTCATATCGTCATCTTTTTATTCATATCGTCATCTTCCGGTCATAAAAAAACCGGAGCGCGCATTTCAGCGGCTCCG
>JAGXAX010000155.1 GCA_018971405.1 Alphaproteobacteria bacterium
CGCGAACGAGGAACACCGCGAAACCGAGAAATGCGCCGACACCGTGCGGCTCGCCATGCGGGTCGTGGGCAAGCTCCTGCCGGGATTTTCGCAGCAATACGCCCTCCCCGAAATCGAGCGCGTCATCATGCAAGCCATCGAAGCGCGGCGCGACGAGCCGCGCCTCGCCATCACCGTGCCGTCGGCGCACCTCGAAACGCTGAAAGACCGCGTCGACGCCCTGACGGCGGGAAAAGCCTACGCCGGAAAGGTCATCCTGATCGCGGACGACGCCCTCGCCGCAACGGATTGCCGCGTGGAATGGGCCGACGGCGGCGCGGAGCGCCTCTTCGAGCGGCTGTTCTCGCAAATCGAAAACGAATTCACCAAAGCCGTCGCCGGCATGGACGCGACCCTTGAACAGGAAACCATCAACGCCAACAGGAACGGAGAACAGAAATGACGCCGCCCAACGAACAGACACCGCAGCAAAACGTCTCTTTCGAGGAAATGAAGCAAAACCCCACCGTCGAGACGCGCAAGAAGGACATCGACGCGATCTACGACATCCCGGTGCAGATCTCCGCCGTGCTCGGCAAATCGACCATGCAGGTGAGCCAGCTCCTGAAGCTTGGCCGCGGCGCCGTCGTCGAACTCGACCGCAAGGTCGGCGAAGCGATCGACATCTACGTGAACAACCGCCTTGTCGCGCGCGGCGAAGTCATCGTCGTCGAAGACCGCCTCGGCGTGACCATGACGGAAATCGTGAAATCCGACCGGTCTTGAAAAAGCCGCGCGGCATAACGACGGGGGGATAAAAGCACCATGCGCCTGATGATCATCGGCAGCCTCAGCGGACAAATCAGCACGGCCGGCAAGATCGCCATCGGCCGCGGCGCGAAGGTGACGCACACCGAAGACGTCGAGCAGGCGCTGGGCGCGCTGCGCAGCGGCCGCGGCGCCGACCTGATCATGATGGACGTCAAACTCGACATCGCCCTGCTGATCGAACAGCTGAAGAACGAGCGCTTCGCCATTCCCGTCGTCGCCTGCGGCATCGGCACGGACGCCGCGACCGCCGTGAAGGCGATCAAGGCGGGCGCGAAGGAATACATCCCCCTGCCGCCGAACGCCGAGCTGATCGCCGCCGTGCTCGAGGCCATCGCCGAAGAAAACAACACCATGCTCGCGCAGGATCCGGCGATGAAAGCCGTCCTCGTCATGGCCGACCGCGTCGCGCCGTCGGACGCGACCATCCTCGTCACCGGCGAGTCCGGCACGGGCAAGGAAGTCATGTCGCGCTACATCCACCAGAAAAGCAAGCGCGCGGGCGGGCCTTTCATCTCCCTCAACTGCGCCGCCATCCCCGAAAATCTTCTGGAATCCGAGCTTTTCGGCCACGAGAAAGGCGCCTTCACCGGCGCGGTCGCGCGGCGCATCGGCAAGTTCGAGGAAGCGAACGGCGGAACATTGCTGCTCGACGAAGTGAGCGAAATGCACCCGTCCTTGCAGGCGAAGCTCCTGCGCGCCATTCAGGAGCGCGTCATCGACCGCATCGGCGGCAAAGGGCCCGTCAAGATCGACATCCGCCTGATCGCCACCAGCAACCGCGATCTGGAATCCTACGTCAAGGAAGGCAATTTCCGCGAGGATTTGTACCACCGCCTCAACGTCATCAATCTCGCCCTCCCGCCCCTGCGCGACCGCCCGTCGGACATCGTGCCGCTGGCGCAGATGTTCGCCGAAAAATACGGCGCGCAGAACGGCCTGCCGAAGAAGAAGATTTCCGCCGCCGCCGCCGCGCGCCTCAAGGCGCACGACTGGCCCGGCAACATCCGCGAGCTGGAGAACACCCTGCACCGCGCCGTGCTGATGTCGCAGGAAAACGAGATCGAGGCCGCGGCCATCCTCATTTCAGGACAAAAGCAGCCCGCGCCGGAGCAAAATGTCGCGCAAACCGCACAGGCCGTCGCACAAACCGCCGAAAAAGCCGCCGGCGCCGCCGCATCCGGCGAAACCTCCGCCGCATTGGTCGGGCGCACCGTCGCCGACGTCGAGCGCGAACTGATCCTCAACACGCTCGACCACTGCCTCGGCAACCGCACGCAGGCGGCGAACATCCTCGGCATCTCCATCCGCACGCTCCGCAACAAGCTGAAGGAGTACGGCGCGCAGGAGATGAGCCATGGCTGACGCGGCGCCGGCGCTCGCGAACGGACGCCCGTCCTCCTTCCGCATGAAAGGGGACATCGTGCTGGCGCTCGGCATCGTCGCCATCATCCTCGTCCTCATCCTGCCGCTGCCCAAGTGGCTGCTGGACATTTCGCTGGCCCTCTCGCTGTCTTTTTCCGTGCTTATCCTGATGACGGTGCTGTTCGTCGAGAAGCCGCTGGACTTGAGCGCCTTCCCCAGCATCCTGCTAATCTCGACGATGATCCGCCTGTCGCTGGAGCTGGCCTCGACGCGCCTGATCCTCGCCAACGGCTACGAAGGCTCCGACGCCGCGGGCCGCGTCATCGAGGCCTTCGGCAGCTTCGTCATGCAGGACAACTACGTGATCGGGGTGATCGTGTTCTCGATCCTGATCATCGTCAACTTCGTCGTCATCACCAAGGGCGCTGGGCGCATCGCCGAAGTCGCGGCGCGCTTCAGCCTCGACGCCATGCCCGGCAAGCAGATGGCGATCGACGCCGACCTTTCCGCCGGCATCATCAACGAGACCGAGGCCAAGGAGCGCCGCTCCGAACTGGCGCAGGAAAGCGCCTTCTTCGGGGCCATGGACGGCGCGTCGAAATTCGTGCGCGGCGACGCCATCGCCGGCCTCCTGATCGTCTTCGTCAACATCATCGGCGGCATGATCATCGGCGTCGCGCAAAAAGGCATGGATTTCTCGAAAGCCGCCGACACCTACACGCACCTGACGATCGGCGACGGCCTTGTCACGCAGATTCCCGCGCTCATCGTCTCCATCGGCGCGGGCATGCTGGTCTCGAAGGCGG
Organism: Alphaproteobacteria bacterium; assembly: GCA_018971405.1. Lineage (GTDB taxonomy): Bacteria > Pseudomonadota > Alphaproteobacteria > Micavibrionales > UBA2020 > PALSA-926. Next base: position 2,979 of record JAGXAX010000155.1, read on the forward strand.
GCGTGCAGGGCACGGCCGACAAGGCGCTCTTCTCGCAACTCAGCAACCGTCCGCAGGCGCTCACTTTAAGCGCCGTGCTGATGGCGACGCTCGCCGTCCTGCCGGGCATCCCCGCCTTCCCGTTCCTGCTCATGGCCGGAACGGCAAGCCTCTTCGCCTACAACGTGCGCGAAACGCGCAAGCGCGAACAGGGCGCGAAGGCGGAGGCCGAAAAGGCCGCGCAGGCCAAGATTCCCGTCGCCGAAGAGCCGATTTCGAAAGCTCTCGCCATCGACACCCTCCGGATCGAGCTGGGCTACGGCCTCCTGCCGCTCGTCAACAGCCACGAAAAGGGCAAGCTTACCGACCAGATCAAAGGCCTGCGCCGCCAGCTCGCGGAAGACATGGGCTTCATCCTGCCGTCGGTGCGCATTCAGGACAACCTGCAGCTACCGGCCACGACGTACATCGTGCGCATCAAGGAGATCGAGGCCGGCCGCGGAGAAGTCCGCCCCAACATGCTCCTCTGCATGAACCCCTCGGGCGGCAAGATCGAGCTGCCGGGCGAGAACACGCGCGAGCCGACTTTCGGATTGCCGGCGATGTGGATCAATCCGGAATACCGCGAGGAAGCGCATTTCAAGGGCTATACCGTCGTCGATCCCGCCACCATCGTCACCACGCACGTGACCGAGATCATCAAAGACAATATGGCCGACCTGCTCTCCTACGCGGAAACGCAAAAGCTGCTCGACGAACTGCCGAAATCGCACCAGAAACTGGTTGCCGACATCATACCGTCCAAGATCACCGTCACCGGATTGCAGCGCGTGCTTCAAAATCTCGTCAGCGAGCGCATCTCCATCCGCGATTTGCCGACCATCCTCGAGGGCGTCGCCGAGGCAACAGGCTTCACTAACAATATCACGCTCATCACCGAGCATGTGCGCTCCCGCCTCGCGCGGCAGATCTGCGACCAGCATGCCAACCGCGAGGGCGTGCTGCCGATCGTGACGCTGGCGCCGAAGTGGGAGCAGGCCTTTGCCGAATCCTTGATCGGCCAAGGCGAAGACAAGCAGCTTGCCATGCCGCCGACGCAGTTGCAGGAATTTATCCAGTCGATCCGCAAGACTTATGAGGACCTGGCGATGAAGGGGGAAACGCCCGTGCTGCTCACCAGCCCGCCCGTCCGTCCTTACGTGCGCTCCATCATCGAGCGCTTCCGTCCGCAGACAACCGTCATCTCGCAAAATGAAATCCATCCGCGCGCCAAGATCCGCACCGTCGCGCAAATCGATTGAGAACATAAAAAAACATGAGACTGAAGTCATTCCACGCGAAATCCATGTCTGAAGCGATGCGGCAAGTGCGCGATACGCTCGGCGAAGACGCAATCATCGTTTCCAGCAAGGAAGAAAAAAGCGGCTGGGTCAAAATCACCGCCGCCGTCGAGCAAATGAACGCGGCTGCGGAGCAGGAAGACTCCTTCGACGCCGAAACCAACATCGAAATCATCACAGAAGTGTTGCT
>JAGXAX010000156.1 GCA_018971405.1 Alphaproteobacteria bacterium
AATCGCCGCGGCTGCGGGACGTCATGTCCGACGTTTACCGCGAAGTGTCGGAAGGCAATTCCTTTTCCAACGCGCTGTCCCGCCATCCGGCGGTGTTCGAGCGCATTTTCGTCTCGCTGATCAGCTCCGGCGAGGAGACGGGCAACCTCGTCAACTCTTTCGCGCAGGTCATCCGCCACCTCAAGTGGGAGGATGCGATGCGCAGCAAGATCAAGAAGGCAACGCGCTACCCGAAAATCCTCGTCGTCGTCGTCACGGGCGTCATCTACGTGATGATGACGCAGGTCGTGCCGGAGGTGGTGAGCTTCCTGAAGGACATGAACCAGACCCTGCCGGGCATCACGACGGCGCTGATCGCGACATCCGATTTCTGCGCCAACTACGCCCTTTACATCATCGTCGCCGCCGTTCTTGCTTATGTCCTGCTGCGCATCGGCCGCGCCATGTCGGAAGGGTTCAGGTATTATACGGACTATATCGCCCTGTCCGCGCCCGTGTCCGGCCCGCTGATCCGCAAGATCGCGCTGGCGCAGTTCTGCCAGACGTTCGGCATCCTTTTTTCCAGCGGACTCGAAATCCTGAAATGCCTTGATTCGGCGAAACTGACGGCGGGAAATCTGGTCCTGATCGAGGCGCTGTCGTCAGTGCGCGAAAGGGTGCAGGAAGGCTTCTCGTTGTCGGAGGCCATGACCAAATCCGGCGAATTTCCCACCCTCGTCATCCGCATGGTAAAAGTAGGCGAGGGATCTGGTAATTTAAGCGGCGTTTTGGAACAGGTAACGGAGTTTTATGATAAAGACGTCAATGAAGCCATTGACGCGATGATCCAAATGATTGAGCCTGCATTGACGGTCGTCATGGGGGCGCTGATCCTGTGGATCGCGGCGGCCGTCTTCGGCCCGATCTATAACAGCCTGGGTACGATAAGCAGATAAAATGGCATTGGTGGGTTCAAAAAAACGGGTTCTGATGGTCGGCGGCGAGGGTGTCACGCTGTTCGGGCCGACGGTGCGCGGCATCGAGCGCGAGGCCGCGCTGTCGTGGGAAATGCCGGATTTCGGCCGGCAGTTGGCGGAGGCGCTCTCCGCCGGCAGCCGCGACCCTGTTCTGGTGCTGTTCGACGGCGCGGATCAGACCTACCGCAAGGAAGAACGCATCCCCAAACTGTCGCCGTTCGACCGCGCGCGCTACATCAAGCGCAAGCTGGATCAGGCATTCCCGAGCTATCCGGTGCGCGCCTCGGTTCTGGTCAGGCCACCGAAGGAAAGCCCGTTCTACCTGTTCGTCGCGCTGCCGGAGACGGACCGTCTCGACGGCATCGCCGGAGACATGCTGGAGGCCGGCGTGCCGATCGCGGGCTTCGGCCTGCTGCCGGCGGAATCCGTCGGTCTGGTCAAGGCGCTGGCCGATAAAACTTTCGACAGGACGGGCAAGCCCTCGCGCTGGGCGGTGCTGATCAGCCAGCACGAGACGGGTGGCCTCAGGCAGGTCGTCGTCAGGAACGGCAGCCTCGCGCTGACCCGCATCACCCCGACGTCGGAGGCGGGTGCCTTCGGCCCCGGCTGGGCGGAGGAAGTCGTGCGCGAATTCAAGGCGACGCTCACCTACATCGCCCGCTTCGGCTACACGGCGGAAGAGGGGCTCGACGTGATGGTCGTCTGCAGCAAGGTCGAAAAGCAGTTTTTCAGCGACAAGTCCCTGCCGGTGACGAATTTCCGCTGCCTGACGCCGTCGGAGGCGCTGGCGGCCATCGGAGCGCGCGCCGTGTCGCTCGGTGAGACCAATTTCGGGGATGCGGTGCATGCCGCCTGGGCAGGGCGCAAGGGCGCGCTCTCCGTGCCCGTTGTCGTGCCCAGCATCCAGCGCATCATGGTGCCGCGCAAGGCGTCGCAGGTCATGGCCGCCGTCCTCGCCCTGTCTTTGGCCGGGATGGGTGCTTTCATCGCCAGCCAGTACAGCGATTATTTGTCCGTGAAAAGCGATATCGGCGGGTTGCGCTCTCAGCGCGACTACCTGAACGGCGAATACGCGCGCGATGCGAAGGTGTTCGACGCTTTCCCCGTCAAGCCCGACGTGCTGCGGAAGATACTGGCCGTCAGGAAGACCGTCGAGGCCAGCAGCATAGACATCGCGCCGACGCTGAACCTTCTGCGCGCGTCTCTGGCGAGCGATATCCAGCTGAGCGACCTGTCCTTCACGCACGACGCCTCTTCGGTTCTCGAGGGAGGCGATAACGGCCTCTTCGGCAAGAAGAAAAGCGAAGACCGCGGAACGGTGAAGATAGATTTCAAATTCGACATCACCGGCGGGTTGACGCTGGAGCAGAAAGTCGCCCGCGCCGACGGACTGGTGAAGATATTGCAGCAGAAGTTCCCCGGCTACAGGGTAGACATCGTCCACCAGTTCGGCAACGTCTCCAGCACCGGCAGCTTCAGCGGCGAGGCGGGCAAGGCGCAAAACGCGCAGGGACCGGGTGGCGCGGGAGCGGATGAAGCCGCCTTTGAAATGACGGGGCCGCCGCTATGATAAAACTGATCGGCCTGAAGCGTATTGTGGTGCTTGTGTTCCTGGTCGCGCTGAACCTGATGGCGCTGGGCGTTTATCTGTTTTCCGTCGGCCCGATGCTGGACGGCGTGCAGTCGCAAAAAGACGCCCTCAGCGGCGCGATCTCCGGCCTGCACGGGCGGATCGCCGGCGTCAAGGCGGACACGGCCTACATGCAGGAAAACATTTCGAAATACACGGCGCTGCAGGCGGAAGGGTTCTTCCTGCCGGAGAACCGCTTCACGGTCAAGGACGCGATGGAGAAGCTGCGCGTCGCGGCGGGGATTTCCAACTTCGCCTACTCCGTCGGGAACGTGAAGGATATCCCGAACAAGGACGCCGGCGCCGTTCATTACAAGCTGATCGACAGCGCCATCGGCGTCGACCATATCGTCTCGCCGCTTGATGCCAACATATATCTGCTGGTGCAGGACATCGACCGCTCCTTCCCCGCTTTCGTGCGCCTGCAAAGCATGCAGATCCACCGCTCGAGGCCGGTGGACGCGCAATCCCTCAAGGCCATCGCAAACGGCCAGCCGGTCAGTTTCGTCGACGCGACGCTTGCCTTTGAATGGATAGCCATGGTGCCGGACAAGCCCGCGTCTCCGGCCGCCGCCGGCGGGTTCAGGGGGCAGTGATGGAAAAAATTCTGCCCTTCCTGATCGTACTTTTGCTGCTCGGCACCACGGCGGCGCGCGCGCAGCAGCAACCCTCCATGCCGATGCTGGCGGGCGCGGCGCTTCCTGTCGCGGCCAAGGCCGGTACGGAAAAGGCTGGCGTTCCCGCCGCCGCGCAGCCTGCTGCCGTCCAGACTCCCGCCGTCCAGTCCGTCGCCCCGTTGTTCCGCGGGTCTTTTTTCCTGACGCCGCTGGAAATCGAGGCGATCGAGCAGGCGCTGCAGGGCAACGTGATAAAATCGCAGGCGCTGGCGGCCGCCAACGCGCCCATCCCCCCGCACCGCGTCATCCGCCTGTCGGGCGTTTACTACCGTTCGCCGCAGGACTGGGTCGTCTGGATGAACGGGCAAAAGGTGACGCCGAAGGATCTTCTGCCGCAGATCGTTTCCATCCATGTCAGCCCGTCCTCTCAGGTGCGGCTCAAGTGGTATGACGTTGGGCTGAACAAGGTGCTCGCGCTGACGCTCCGCCCCGACCAGACATACGACATCACGACGGGCATCCTCTTGCCGGGGGCGCACTGATGGCCGTCGCGGCGGAAAAAAGACAGCCGCTTGCGCCGGACACAGCTGAATCCGCCGCCGCCATCGGCATTGATGGCGTGTCGGCCCGTTACGGCCGCGGCCCCGCCGTCATCGAAAACATTTCCTTCGACGTGAAGCGGGGCGAAACGTTCGGCCTCATCGGCCTGAACGGCGCCGGCAAGACGACGCTGATCAAGATCATCCTCGGCCTGATGGAGGCGTCGGCGGGGTCCGTCGCCGTATTCGGGCGGGAGAGCGGTGACGCCGACGGCAAGGCCATGACCGCCTATCTGCCCGAGAAGTTCGAACCGCCGGTTTTCCTGAGCGGGTTCGAGTTCATCAGGTTTTCGCTCGAGCTTTACAGGCGGCCTTTCGACGAGAAATCGGTGCTGGCCGCCGCCGACAGGCTTTCGCTGTCGCGCGAGGCGCTGGGCCGCCGCGTCAACACCTATTCGAAAGGCATGCGCCAGAAGCTCGGCCTGATGGGCAGCTGGCTCACCGGTTGCCCGCTGCTGATCCTCGACGAGCCGATGAGCGGCCTCGACCCGCGCGCGCGCGTTTCGGTGAAGGACGAGATTTCTTCTTGCCGCAAGCGGGGGATGACGGTTTTTTTGAGCACTCACATCCTCTCCGACATGGATGAACTGTGCGACAGGATCGGCATCATACACGACAGGTCCTTGAAGTTCCTGGGCACGCCCGCCGCGCTGCGCGAAAAAATGAAAAACG
>JAGXAX010000157.1 GCA_018971405.1 Alphaproteobacteria bacterium
CCTGCAAAAACAACAATCAGTCCGCTGCCCCGCGCCAGCAATAAATCGGCCGCGACCAGAACGGCAAGCCCGCCCGCCAGTAGGCCATTTTTGCCGATGCCGTCGGAAAGTTTGCCGACCGGATAGGCCGAAGCGGAATAAACGATGTTCATGATGATCAGCACCAGCGGCACAAGCGCCGGATGCAGCCCCGACGTACCGGCGCGCAAAATCAGGAAGGCCTCGCTGAACCGCGCCAGCGTGAAAACCGAAGCGAAAACGATCGCCACCCAGAAAGAAGCCGGCAATTTTGCCAGTTCGCTTTTTTGTATGGGGAAGGGCTTTGGAGCCGCGTGTTTTTGCTTCTCCGGCTCTTTCACGCCGAAGATGATGAAAAGAACGGCGGCGAAGGCGGGAATGAACGCAATCCAGAAAACGGTGCGATAATTGTTCGCGGTCAGGAACATCAGCGCCATCGCGACGACGGGGCCGAGAAACGCGCCGACGGTATCCATCGACTGGCGGAGGCCAAAGGCGGCGCCGTGCTGCTCTTTCGTGACCAGGTCGGTGATCAGCGCGTCGCGCGGCGCACCGCGGATGCCCTTGCCGATGCGGTCGATGAACCGCGCCGCGAGGATGGCGTGGATGCTGTGCGCGAGCGGGAACAGGGGCTTGGTGAAGGCGGCCATGCTGTAGCCCGCTAGCACCAGCGGCTTGCGTTTGCCGATCCAGTCGCTGATGACGCCGGAGAAGATTTTGGTGATGGAGGCCGTCGCTTCGGCGATGCCCTCGATGACGCCGACGGCGAGCGCGCTCGCCCCCAGCGCCGAAACCATGAACACCGGCAGGAGGCTGTGAATCATCTCGGACGAGGCGTCCATGCACAGGCTGACCATGCCCAGCATGATCACGCCGGCGGGGATGGCTTTTGGATGCGCTTTTGAGGACATGCGGAGCCTTTCTGTTTTAAGCCGATAATAGTCTTTTTCCCCCGCGCGCAAAAGGATATACTGGGCAAAAAACAGGGCGTCTTCATGTCAGGCAAGGAAATCATCGGCGGGTTGGCTGTGGCCTTCGGCTTGGTCAGCGGGGCGCTCTACCTGTGGCAGATATTCAAACGCGCCGTGAGACCGCACGCCTTCAGCTGGATCATCTGGGGCATGCTCGCCGTCATCAGCTTCGCGGCGCAATGGGTCGAAAAGGCCGGGCCGGGATCGTGGGCGATGGGTTTTTCCGCCCTGCTCTGCTTCGTCATCGCCGCCGCCAGCATTTTTTACGGCGAAAAGAACGTCACGCGCGGCGACTGGATCGCCTTCATCACCGCCCTGCTCGCCATTCCCGTCTGGCGCATGACGCACGACCCGCTCTGGGCGGTCGTGATCGCCTCCTGCATCGACGCCGTCGCCTTCTACCCCACCTTCAGGAAATCGTGGCACCGCCCGCACGAGGAAGGGCTCGCGGCTTTTTCGATCTACGCGCTGCAAATGATGCTCTCCATCGCCGCGATGGAGAAATACACGCTGACCGTCGTGCTCTACCCCGCCACCATCCTCGTTTTGAACCTCACCCTGATACCAGCGCTGCTCTACCGCCGCACGAAGGTGCCTGCATGACCGGCATCCGCATCGCCACGGCAGACGACATCGCCGGTCTCCTCCGCGTCGCGGAGGACATGGAGGCCGTAAACGAGCCCGGCTATTTCGAACGCTGCCTCGCCGAGCAGGCCGAAAAGAAACGCACCGTCCATGTCGCGGAAGCGGGCGGCAGGCTGGTTGGCTATGCTCAGCTTGTCTGGGTGCCCGCCTATTCCACCTTCCGGCGGCTGGACATTCCCGAGATACAGGACCTCAACGTCATCCCCGATATGCGCGGACAGGGCATCGGCGGACGGCTGATCGACGTGTGCGAAACGGCGGCGCGCGCCGCCGGAAAAACGGAGATGGGCATCAGCGTCGGGCTCACGCAGAGCTTCGGCCCCGCGCAGAGGCTCTACGTCAAAAAGGGCTATGTTCCCGACGGTACGGGCATGTGCTACGACGACGTTCCCGTGCGGACGGAAAGCCTACGCACTACCCTCTGGCACAACGCCGTCACCCTCGATAACTTGCTGACGATCAAGATGGTCAAGGTTTTGTAGGCAGCCCTCCGGTTCCGGAAGTGCAGGGAATGTAGCAGAGGAACGCTATCCCCTTTTGCAGCCTGTATATTTTTTTGTTAAAAAATATTATGTAATATAATTACGTTAAAAATTTACCATCCTTTAATGCCTGCACCCGTATAGAATATAGGCACCAGAAAATTTGTGATTCTGTTAAATATAAAAGCGGGGGAAGTAAAATGGGGAAAAATATTATTCTTTTTCAAAAACGTATATGTGAAACCCTTTCAGGCAATCTGGCCTACACGGTGGGGCGCTTGGCCTTTCGCCAGGGTCGCCCTATGCTGGTGGAGCATGTGGGCTGCATTTACCTGGAGCATGATTTGCAAGGCAAGGTTCTGACAGAGGGCTACGGATCGGAATACGATATCGTCCACGTCTGGGCGGAGGAAACGATGGGCTCAAGGGTTTCGCTCACCCCTCCGCCTCCCGACATGCCCGAGCCGGCGTACGCAGCAGGCGGCTACCGGTGAGCGAACTGACGCCGGAAATCGTGCTGCAGGCCTATCGTGCCGGAATCTTCCCGATGGCGGCGCACCGCGACGACGCGGACATCAAGTGGTACGACCCGCCAAGGCGCGGCCTGCTGCCGGTCGCGGAGCTGCATGTGCCGAAACGCCTGCGCCGCACGATCCTCAGGGAACGCCCTTACCGCATCACGTTCGATGAGGATTTCGGGGGCGTCATCCGCCAATGCGCCGACATCCGCCCTGAAACATGGATCAACGACGGAATCATCGCGCTCTACACCGCGCTTTACCGGCAAGGGCACGCGCACAGCGTCGAGGCATGGCGCGGGGACGACCTCGTCGGCGGGGTTTACGGCATCGCCATCGGCGGCGCTTTCTTCGGCGAAAGCATGTTCTCCCGTGCGACGGACGCGAGCAAAATCGCGCTTGTCCACCTCGTCGCGCGGCTCTGGCGGCGGGGCTTCGAGCTGCTCGACGCGCAATTCGTCAACGACCACCTGCTGCAATTCGGCGCCTATGAAGTTTCGCGCTCGGAATACCGCCGCCGGCTGGCGAAGGCGGTCGCAAAAAAAGCGGACTTCTCTCAGTCGGGATTTTTCGCCGGCACGGGCGCGGCGACGGGCGCCGGTTCGGGGGCGGAGCCGGACGCTGGTACGGATTTGCCGCCGATCGGCGCTTCGTCCGGCGCTTTTTCAGAGGAAAAGACCTGCGGCTTCGACGACGTCACGTTGTTTTTGCAGTCCAGCACCCAGATATCGTAGACCGGATTTTCCATCGCCGAGAGCGACGGGTTGGAAGAGAACATCCATCCGCTGAACACCCAGCGCGATGTCCCGTCGGCCACGCTTTTCTCCCAGATCTGCAGGAAGGCCGCGTTTTCCGGCCGCTCCAGCGGCGTGGACTTGCGGCAGGCGCGCACGCGGATGAAAAGCGACTGGCCGAACCTGACCGTCTTGTCGACCGGAACCTCGAAGGTGCGCGTCCGCGCCGAGACTTTGTCGATCGTGCGCAGGACGGCAATGTTCATGTCCGTCATCGCCGGCGCAGGAGTTGCCGCCGCGGTCTGCTGTGCGAAAGCCGCGGATGGCGCCGCGCCGCAAAGCAAAACAAAAGCCGCGAGGAAAAAACGGGACTTCATTCAAACATGCCCCGCCTGCGCCGTCATTTTTTCGCTCCGGCCTTGCTGGTCAGACCGTAGATCGCCTTGCCGATCACTTCTTCGAGGCCGGGGCTGTACTGGCCGATGATCTGGTCGCCCGGTTTCAGCATCTGGCTGTCGCCGCCCGGCAGCAGCGAGACATAGCGCCCGCCCAGCAAACCGGAACTGACGATGTTGGCCACCGTGTCTTCCGGAAGCTTGATGTTGCTGTTGATGTTCAGGCGCACGGTCGCCGCGTACGTCTCGGGATTGAGGGAGAAATCCAGTACCTGCCCCACCTTGACGCCGCTCACCTCGACCGGCGTGCCCGGGTCGAGCCCGTCGACCTGGCTGAAAGAGGCCGTGACGACGTATCCGCCCGTCGGATGAATGTCCGTCGTCCTGTAGAAAAACGCCAGAAACCCGCCCGCCACGAGCAGCACGACGGCGCCGAGAATTGTTTCAACAAGGTTCTTTTGCATTTTTATCGTTCCTTCAAGGCTTCGATGGGGTGATTGCGACGGGGTTATTGCGGCGGCGACCATGCGTTATAGTCGCCCGTGGCGCGATGCCGGTGCCCGCCGGCACGGGGATCGCCCGGCGGAAAATAAGCCTTGTCCGTCGCCGTCAGGTTCGGCTGGTGCGGTTTTTGCCATGGCTTGCGGGATTTGCTGTCCTGCCGGGGCACGGCATCCGTCTGGTAATGCAGCCAGCCGTGC
>JAGXAX010000158.1 GCA_018971405.1 Alphaproteobacteria bacterium
ATCACCGCGGCGGAGCAGTCGAAGGACGAGCACGAGCGCATGACCGCCTGCGCCGAGAATATCCTGAAAAAACTCGGCCTGCCGTTCCGCACCATGGTGCTGTGCACCGGCGACATGGGCTTTTCGGCGCAAAAGACCTACGACATCGAGGTCTGGCTGCCGGGGCAGAACGCCTATCGCGAGATTTCAAGCTGCTCCAACTGCGGCGATTTTCAGGCGCGGCGCATGATGGCGCGGTACAAGAGCGCGGGCGATAAAAATACAAAATATGTCCATACGCTGAACGGTTCCGGCGTCGCGGTCGGCCGCGCGCTGATCGCCGTGCTGGAGAACTACCAGCAGCCGGACGGCAGCGTCCTCATTCCCGATGCGCTGAAACCTTACATGGGCGGTGTCGCGAAACTTGAACCCGCAGAAAAAAAAGAAAAGGTGGTCAATGCTTAAATTCCCGAAAAAACTTTCCGAGGCGCGCATCCTCATTTCCAACGACGACGGCATCCATTCCGAAGGCATCAAGGCGCTGGAGGAGATCGCGCGCAAGCTCACGCCGCACGTCTGGGTCGTCGCGCCCGAGAACCAGCAGTCGGCGGCAGGGCATTCGCTCACCATCCACATGCCGCTGCGCGTCAAAAGGTATGACGAGAACCACATCTCGGTCTACGGTACGCCGACCGATTCCGTCCTCGTCGGCTGCCAGATGATCATGAAGAAGTTCCAGCCGGACATCGTGCTTTCCGGCATCAACCACGGGCAGAACACCGCCGACGACGTGACCTATTCCGGCACCATCGCCGCGGCGATCGAGGCGACGCTGATGGGCGTGCCCGCCATCGCCTTCAGTCAGGATTTCGACGAGCACGGCGGGCATCCCGAGTGGGACATCGCGCGCAAATACGTGCCGAAAGTCCTGCAGGCCTTCGAGGGCAGGGAGTGGGAGGACAACGTCCTGATGAGCGTTAATCTCCCCATGCACAAATCCGGCGTGACGCCCGAGGTCCGCGTTCGCCCGCAGGGGCACTACAGCATCGAAGACCAGGATATGGTCGAGAAGATCGACCCGCGCGGCAGGCCGTATTATTGGGTCGGCGCGCCGCCGAAGCGCAACGAGCTCGACCAGACGATCGACGTCGGCTCGCTGAAATCCGGCCATGTCACCATCACGCCGCTCTCTTTGAACCTGACGCATCACCCGACGCTCGAATTCCTCGGGAAAGTGTTCAAATGAGCCTGCTGGCGCGCAAGATCCGGCTGATCATGAAGCTCCGCAAGGCGGGGATCACCGATACGGCCGTTCTCGGCGCCATCGAGCGCGTGCCCAGAGAGGCCTTCATCCCGCCGATGTTCCATGACCAGGCTTATGAAGACATCGCGCTGCCGATCGATTGCGGGCAGACCATCAGCCAGCCTCTGGTCGTCGCCAGCATGACGCAGGCGCTGAAGGTCAACGACCGTCATAAAGTATTGGAGATCGGCACCGGCTCCGGCTATCAGGCCGCCATCCTCTCCAGGCTCTGCCGACGCGTCTACAGCATCGAGCGCCACCGCCCGCTGCTCGCGACGGCGGAAAAGCGCCTGGGCGACCTCAAGGTGCGCAACATCACCTGCAAGGCCGCGGACGGCATGAAGGGCTGGATCGAGCAGGCGCCGTTCGACCGCATCATCGTGACGGCCGCGGCGGCGACGGAACCGCCGGAGCCGCTGCTGGAGCAATTGTCTCTCGGCGGCATCCTCGTCATCCCGATGGGGCGCGACAAGGCCAGCCAGTTCATCTACCGCATCACGCGGCAGGAAGAAGGCTATCATTGCGAGCAGCTGATGCCCGTGCGCTTCGTGCCGCTGCTGCCGGATGTCGCGCGGAACGAAACGGCGCAGAAGGAGCAGGCCGACCCTTACAGTTTTTCCGCCGACTCCTTCGCTTTCCAGAGCTGACATGCGCGGCGGGCGTATTTTCAGGATCGCGCTTCTGGCGGCACTGACTTTGGGTCTGTCGGGATGCTATGACGAAGCGCCGCACCCTCCCGCGCCCGTCATCAATCTGGGATTAAGTTCGGATTCGGCCACCGGCGCCATCATGCTGGGCGCGCACGAAGACCTGTGGGACATCGCGCGGCGCTACCGCCTGCCGCTGCGCGGGATCATCGATCTCAACAACCTCCAGCCGCCTTACGCGCTGCACGAAGGCATGCGGCTGAAGCTGCCCGCGCCGGTCGATTACCGCGTGCGGCACGGGGACACGCTTTACAGCGTCGCCAACATGTTCGGCGTTTCGGAATCGCGGATGGTCGCGCTCAACGACATGCGCGCGCCTTACGTGCTGCATTCGGGCGAGGTCTTGCGCATACCTTATGTCGCGCGCGGGCAGGAGAGGGCGCCGGAACGCGGTACTCCCGTGCCGCGTCCGGCGCGGACGGTCTCGTGGAAAAGATATCGCGGCGCCGCCGCGTGGGAAAAACATCGCGGCGCCGCAGCGCCGGGGCGGGAACGTACGGTGACCGAAGTTCCCGTTTATGCGGGGCGGGCGCCGACGACGTTCATCTGGCCCGTGCGGGGCAGGGTCATTTCCGCCTACGGCGCGAAGGGCGGCGGGCTTTACAACGACGGCATCAATATCGCCGCGCCGCGCGGCACGCCCGTGGCCGCGGCGGCGAACGGCGTCGTGGCTTATGTCGGGAACGCGCTGAAAAGCTACGGCAATCTTGTGCTGGTGCGTCACGCGGGCGGGATGATGACGGCCTACGCCCATCTTGCCTCGGTCCGCGCGTCGACGGGCATGGAGGTTCGCCGTGGAGAGGTCATCGGAACGGTCGGCTCTTCAGGCGCGGTTTCCGCGTCGCAACTGCACTTTGAAATCCGCCGCGGCGCGAAGGCCTGCGATCCCCTGCGTTACCTCCGGTGACGCTTTTTTATAAGTGTTACCTCCGGTGACGCTTTTTTATAAGCGCTACCTTCGGTAACGCGTCCTCAATGCGACGGTTCCGGAACCACGGTGTCATTGACGGCGCCGGGCTGCGCCGGCTGGGTGCTTTCCGCGGGCGCGGCGGACTGCTGCGACATGCCGTGCTCGTACTGGTCGGCCTTTTCCTTCTCCTGCTTGCGCTTCCATTGCAGGTATACGGGCGACTGCGCGGCGGACGGCGGCGGCGGATTCTGGACGAAGGCGTGGCCTTTGAGAACCCATTCGACCGGCGGTATTTGCGATTGCGGATCAAAGAACAGCGACACCTGCCCGTTCGCCCTTGCGACATTTATGTTGTCGTCGCCGATATAATCCATCACGGTTTCATACTGGTTCCCGCGGCCGGCATAAATGGTTATCGGGCATCCGTGGGCTGAGCAGAAAAAGCTCCCCCTTTTTTCCACGAAGATCAGGTTTTCGCCGCCGTTCTGCCCTTCGTCGCGCGCGACATAAACGTGGACGGACGGATCCATGCCGGAATCCGGATGCTGGCGCATGTAACCTTCCACGGATTTCTGCGTATCGAGCACGAATTGCAGGTCTTTCTGCATAAAAGGGTAGGTTTTGATCAGCTTGTCGATCTTCTGTTCCGTGGAGAAGGTGGCCTTGCGCGAGGCATCCAGCCGCTCCTGCTGCTTCTTCCGGAAGAGCTCGTCGGCCATTTTGTAGCTTTTAAGCACATCGCGCCAGCGCGGCCCGAAAGCCTGCTCGGCGTCCTGAGGGCTGATGGCGCTTTGCGCGTCGCTGTCGCCGTATTGGGCGCGGGCTTCGTGCCGCGGCGTCAGGAGGCAGAAGAAGGACAGCGATAAAACCAGCGCGGTACGCGCCGGTCTGAAAAACCGATGTTTTCCTGTTTCTTTTCCGGTCATGGGGTTCAAAGCCTTTCTATCCTGACGAAGGTCGTTTTTGCGGCGGTCACTTTTGCGGGGCGGATTGCGACATATTTTCGTTCGTTTCCGCCCCGAGCTTGAGCGCGGCGCGGGCGGCGAGGAGGGCGTTTATCTGCTCCTGCAACTGGTATATGTCCTGCATCTGGACCGTGGTATAGGCGTCGACGCTGGCCTGCTCCTGCATGAGGGCGCCTGGGTCGTTTTCCACCCGCGTGAAGTATTTGGGGTCGTAAAACCGCTCCTGCGTCATCGCTTCCATGATTTCGTTGTAGCTGGGCGTGTTCGAGGCGCAAACCGTTCCCGCCGGAGGCGAGGAGGAGCAGTCCGGAATTCCCGCGGCCTCGCGGATAGCCTTGATCTGGTTGGCGATGGCCGTGCTGGTGGGCGGCAGCGCGGCGCGGCGCGAGATGATCCCGCCGACGACGTCCGCGGCGATGTTGTCGATGGCTTCCAGATGCTGCATCCTTATGATGTATTCCTGTCCCTGCGTCGTGTCCATGACGCTTTTGGGCACCCTTTCGACGATCATGGGCGCGATGAGGTTTATCAAAATCGCCTTGGCGGCCGCGTAGTCGTGCGGATTGTTCATGTCGATCGTGTCCTG
>JAGXAX010000159.1 GCA_018971405.1 Alphaproteobacteria bacterium
CCGGTAAAAATCAACGAAGCGTGGGGTTTTAGCCGGACAAAACTTTTACTCAAAGAAGTGCGCTCGGGCTGGTTCTACGGGTTGTTCCAGCGCGATGCCCTGAAAGAGGCATGGTATTCAGCGGAACGTTTCGAATACGTCTGGGGACAGGATATGCTCGTTCTGTTGCCTTTTTTACTGTCCGGCGCGGTCGTCGGTACGCCGGAGGCGACATTTTATCAGCTGGATACGGGCGTTTCGGCCGTGCGGTACAAACCCAAGGCATTGCCGGAGCAGGCACATATGTATTTCAGCTATCTTTACGAGTGTTTCCGCGCGCTGTGGTTGTCACGGTTGACGCTGTGGCAAAAAATTGCCCTTGGTCCGCAGATGGTCATCTATACGGGATATAATTGCTGGAAATTGCGGCGGCTGGTTCTTTTTACGTTGCGCGCGCCCTTCATGCCGATCAAGAGACTCTTTGTTCGAAATTAAGATAAGTAGCCGCGCCGGAACGGCCTCTTATTGATCTCCGGCGCCAGTTCCAGCGCCTGCTGATAGAACGCCATATCCCATTTCAGCCGCGGCGCGGCAAGAGTAAGGATGTCCTGTTTGCTTGCGTTCGGATTGTAGGAAGGCCCGGCATGCGCCGCCAGCTTCTTCGTGATGTTCTCCAGCGGCAAGGGCAGCGGCGGAAAGCCCGCTTTTTTCACGAGCGCCTGAAAATCCGCGTCCAGCGTTTGCTGGAAACCGGCGTAATCCAATGTTTTCAGGTTTTGCAGCGCGCGGCCGAGAAGATCGGGGAACGGGGCGCTGGTTCCCGCCGTGCCGTCCAAACGTCCGGCGAGCTGGCGCGTCATGAAATTGTTGGTCATGTAAAGAAGGGCGGGGTCTTCGCTTGTGCAAAATTCTCCGAAGGTTAGCAGTTTCAGCTTTTTGAGACGTTCTTTCTCGCCTGGCGTAGGCTGCCTGTTTTCGTCTATGTGGTGCATGTAATGGTAGAAAGACAAAAGTCTTTCGGCCGGATCGCGCAGAACGGTGAATACGAAAGCATGAGGCTGGCGTATGGTTTCGACGGTTTGCCAGTCGATATGGCCGGTCACGAAAAGTCCCTTTCGTGCCGCTTCAACACCCTCGGCGCTGACCCCGGCGTCATAAGCATCGCCCTTGAAACCATCGATTGGAACATACCGTTCCGCGTGGCGGCTGCCGACGAAGCTGGAGAAATATTCGTTGATGGAAGACCCCGCCGTTTTCGGCACGTGAACGAAAATGGTCTGTACGGGCAGGCGCGTGCTTTTCTCCGCCCCTTGCAGCCGAAAGAGCGCGCGGTGCCATGCGCGGTAGGCGGTTTTTTTTATGCGTTTGGTGAACATCGTCTTTTATCCTTCCGAAAGCGCCGCCAGCGAGTTTTTGATGTCTGCCGAAAAACCGTCGATATGCGCGTAGCGCGCCCGCCAGTCTTTGCGGCGCTTTTGCTGCACTTCTGTTTCATCGCGGCGCGGCAGGGGCAGCGGCAGATGATAGAGCCCGTCGGTCGCGGGGGCGGCCGTGAATTCCTGCCAGAAGGGGTCATGGTTGGCGAGAACTTTATGCCCTTTGAACAGGGTTTTCATGGCGATCTCCTTGTCCGACGGCGCAGCAGCGATTTCCGCCGCGCCAAGCCATTCCGCCAGCGCGGCGGCGGCGTGCAGAACCGCCTGTTTCGGCCGGAGGCCGTTCAGATCTTTGGTGATGCTGACGACAAGCTCCCTGCTGTCGACGATCTTCTGCCCCGGGCCGCGCAACATCCCCACATGAAAGGCGGTTTTGCCGTTGTCCGGCGCCAGGATGCCCGTAATGTTGGCGAGAACGAAGCCCGTGGCGGCATCTATGAAGACGACCCTGATTGCGCCTTCCTTGGTGACGTCGCCGCGCGTCTCGAAAATGTATTTCTTTCCGCTTTTGCCCGTGATCTCCGCGAGCCTGCATCCCGCGTTCTCCTGCATCATGGCAAGGAGCGTTCTCTCGGGAAATTTTTTCTTGAAGGCGGTGTAGTGATGCATCAGGGCGCTTACCCTGTCGGCCGCGCAAAACCCAGGGCGCATAAACCGGAAGGCCGGACGCATCACGAGCCGGATTTTATAAAGTTCGTCAACGTCTTGGGGCAGCGCCTCGTCCACAAAGCCGAACCAGCGCGCGAAAAGCTCGCGGTGAAGCTGCGCCTGTAGCCAGAAATAGGAAGCTTTCCTGAAGCCGTAAAGACTATATATCCGGCGCGTATAGAAAAGGGATTTGCTCATCGCCGCGATTATATAGGGTTTTCATCACAGGGGAATGTTCATTTTCTGTAACGTATAAATAATGCAGATATATTTGATATCAATATAAAAAAATATTTGTTCATCACTTGTTCTTTTTTGTTGCAAACGTGAACAAATCATGTACATTGAATTTCATGCGGTGTTCGCCGCGAAAGAATTGCCACCCACCCGCCGATATGAGACAAGAAAGGATAATCAAATGACTGTGACCCAACTGCGTGCCGAAGGGAAAAACGATATGAACGCGTCCGACAAGCAAAAGGCGCTTGACGCCGCCTTGAGCCAGATCGAAAAGGCTTTCGGCAAAGGCTCGATCATGCAGCTTGGCTCGACCGCGCATCAGGAAGTCGACGTCGTCTCGACCGGCTCGCTGGGGCTCGACATCGCGCTTGGCATCGGCGGCCTGCCCCGCGGGCGCATCATCGAAATTTACGGGCCGGAAAGCTCGGGAAAAACCACCCTCGCGCTGCAGGTAATCGCAGAGGCGCAAAAGAGCGGCGGCAACTGCGCCATCATCGATGCGGAACACGCACTTGATCCCGCCTACGCCGCGAAGCTCGGCTGCGATATCTCCAGCCTGCTCGTCGCCCAGCCCGACGCGGGCGAACAGGCGCTGGAAATCGCCGACACGCTGGTGCGCTCCGGCTCGCTCGACGTGCTGGTGGTGGACAGCGTCGCCGCGCTGGTGCCCCGCGCCGAACTCGAGGGCGAGATGGGCGACAGCCACATGGGCTTGCAGGCGCGGCTGATGAGCCAGGCCTTGCGCAAATTGACCGCCTCGATCTCGCGGTCGCGCACCATCGTCATCTTCATCAACCAGATCCGCATGAAGATCGGCGTGATGTTCGGCAATCCCGAAACCACCACCGGCGGCAATGCGCTGAAATTCTACGCCTCCATCCGCCTCGACATCCGCCGCATCGGTTCCTTGAAAGACAAGGATACCGTCGTCGGCAACCAGACCAAGGTCAAAGTGGTCAAGAACAAGCTCGCGCCGCCGTTCCGCGTCGTCGAGTTCGACATCATGTACGGCGAGGGCATTTCCAAGATGGGAGAAATCCTCGACCTCGGCGTCAATGCCAACATCATCGAGAAGTCCGGCGCATGGTTCTCCTACAACGGCGAGCGCATCGGGCAGGGGCGCGAGGCCGCGCGCAAGTTCCTCAAGGACAACCCCCAGATTTCGAACGAGATCGAACGGAAGATCCGCGAGAATTCAGGCACCGTCGCGGGCGCGATGCTCGCGGGGCCGGACGGCGAGGAAAACGGCGAGATGGACGGCGGCGATGCCGACGAATCCGTCTCCGCCCCCAGGGTGAAAAAAGGCAAGGCCGCAGGATAGTCGCAACAGAACCAAATCTCTGGACGAAAGCCCCGTCAACGTTCCCTAGCAGTCGATGTTGACCCCTGTTTCAGAGATCTTAAGGAGCCGGTGTTCCCCCGCCGGCTCCTTTATTTTCCGCCGCGATTTTTCCCGGTGCGGCACAGCGCGGGCGGGCGGTTTCGGGATTTAAGTCTGGAAAAGGGGGGTTCCGGCGGTTAATATGCCGGACATGCCCCCTGCCGCGCAAAAATATCCCCTGAAGCATTACGCGTTTATCGACGGCCTGCGCGCGCTGGCTATTTTGCCGGTCGTTTTTTTTCACTTCAATATCGCGCACATGACCGGCGGTTATGTCGGTGTCGATGTCTTTTTCGTGCTTTCCGGCTTTCTCATCACCGGCCTGATCCGCCGGCAGATCGAAACGGGAAAATTCTCCCTCGTCCATTTCTACGAGCGCCGTTGCCGCCGCATTTTGCCGCCGCTGTTCATGACCTGTTTCTTCAGCGTGATCGCAGCATATTTCCTGTTCATGCCGTATGATTTCCTGCAGTTCTCGCGCGTACTGGGCGGCATTTCCTTTTTCGGTTCGAATTTCATTCTCGCCCGCTGGACGAGCTATTTCGCCCATCCGGATTCGTCCAAACCGCTGCTGCACACATGGTCGCTCGCGGTCGAAGAGCAATTCTACGTCATCTTCCCACTGCTGCTGATTTTTTTCAGCAAGATTTTTAAAAACAGAATTGCCGCCATCCGCATCGCCGTCTACGCGCTTTTTTGCGTGTCTTTCGCGCTCAGCGTCATGTTTTTACACAGCAG
>JAGXAX010000160.1 GCA_018971405.1 Alphaproteobacteria bacterium
TCCGCGAGCCCATTCCGGCGGCGAGGACGAAAGCTTTTTTCGGGTGCGCGGGCATCAAAAGAATCCTTCCGTTGACCTTTTTATCACGATAATTCTTTTTCCGCAGCACGTTCCATCGCAGCGCGTGCCATCCATGCGCCGAACGGCTTTAGCGCGATTTCCCGTACCGTCTCATTTGATTTATGAAAATTTATGGCGATTTCCAGCCGGTCTTGAGGCAAAAGCGCGCCAAGCCTCTCCGGCCATTCGACAAGGCAGACGCCATCGCGCCGCGCATCGTCCCAGCCTAATTCCAGAATGTCTATTTCCTTACCCTCCAGCCGGTAAAGGTCAAAGTGATAAACGGAAAAGGACGGAAAATCATATACCTGCACCAGCGTGAAAGTCGGGCTTGGCACGTCTACGCTTTCGCCCGCGAGCGTCCGGATGAGCGCGCGCGCGAAGGCTGTTTTGCCCGCGCCGAGATCGCCTTTGAGTGTCAGAACGTCGCCGCGTTTCAAAAGCGGCGCAAGGCGCGCGGCAAGCCCTGCCAGCGCGGCTTCATTTTCAATTATAAGTGTTTCAACCGTCATGTTTCTGTTACTCTGCCTCTCGTTCAAATTAGATAGGATTTGGGATGACGTCAAAGCACTATTCGACGGATGTGGTGATCGTCGGCGCGGGGCCCTCCGGCTTGTTCGCGGTGTTCGAGTGCGGCATGCTGAAGATGAAATGCCACGTCATCGACAGCCTCGCCCACATCGGCGGGCAGCTGACGGCGCTTTATCCAGAAAAACCGATCTATGACATTCCGGGCTTTCCGGTGATCCTTGCGGGCGATCTGGTGACGCATCTGGAAGATCAGGCAAAGCCGTTTGATCCGGTTTATCACCTCAACCAGCAGGTTTCGGATTTGAAGCCGCTTGCGGACGGGCGCTTCGAGATCGCCACGGCGGGCGGGATCGTCATCAATTGCGCGGCGGTGGTGATCGCGGCGGGGGCGGGCGCGTTCGGCCCCAACCGGCCTCCGCTGGAGGGGCTGGAAGCCTACGAGGAAAAATCCGTTTTCTACATGGTGCGGCGGCGCGCGGATTTCGCGGATAAAAACGTGATGATCGCGGGCGGCGGCGACAGCGCGGTCGACTGGGCGATTTCATTGTCTGAAGTGGCGAGGAAAATCTATTTTGTCCACCGCCGCGACAAGTTCCGCGCCGCGCCCGAGAGCGTGGACAAACTCCGCAAGATCGCGGACAGCGGAAAAGTCGAAATGGTCATCCCTTACCAGCTGCATGCGCTGCAAGGGAAAGACGGTGTCTTGTCCGCAGTGGAATTGGCCGATCTTGACGGCAACAAAAAAACGCTGCAGGCGGATGCGCTGCTGCCGATGTTCGGCATCGTGCCGCAACTGGGCGCTCTCGCCGCATGGGGCATCCGGGTTGAACAACATCATATTCCCGTAGACCCCGCGACGCAGCAGACCAATGTTTCCGGCGTCTTCGCCATCGGCGATGTCGCCACTTACCCCAATAAGCTGAAACTCATCCTCGCCGGATTTTCCGAGGCGGCGATGGCGGCGCATGCCATCCATCCGCGCGTTTTTCCGGGCGCGGAACTGCATTTCGTTTATTCGACAACCCAAGGAGTGCCTTAAATGTTCATCCAGACGGAGCAAACCCCCAATCCCGCGAGCCTGAAGTTTCTCCCCGGCTGCGAAGTCGTCTTGTCCGGCACGGCGGAATTCAGGGATGCCGCGCATGCGGAGAAAGCGTCGCCGCTCGCCGTGCGGCTTTTCAAAATCCCCGGCGTCGAGGGCGTTTTTCTGGGGCGGGATTTCGTCACCGTCACCCGTGCGGGAGATTTCGACTGGTCGCTTTTGAAGCCGCAAATTCTCGCCGCGCTGATGGAGCATTTCTCCACGGGCCAGCCGGTGCTGCTTGAAGAGCGAGGCATGGCCGTCAAATCGTCCGTTTCCGGCGATGACGACGAGATCGTGAAGCAGATCAAGGAGCTTATCGACACGCGTGTCCGTCCGGTCGTTGCGGCGGATGGCGGCGATATCGTGTTTTCGTCGTTCGATAGCGGGATCGTTTATCTGCATATGCGCGGCGCATGTGCCGGCTGCCCGAGCTCGACTGCGACGCTCAAGGGCGGTATCGAAAACCTGCTGAAACATTTCATCCCCGAAGTCGTCGAAGTGCGGGCGGTGAACTGAATTGTCCTCCGGCGTCTTCACAATCCCCGCCGGATATTCCTTCGCCGACGCGCTGGCGCAGGGCATTCTTGAAAGTACGCGCGAGAATCCGTTATCGCTCACCGGCTACACGGTATTGTTGCCCAGCCGCCGCGCGTGCCGGACGCTGCGCGAGGCGTTTTTGCGCCTCTCCGGAGGCAAGGCCATTCTTTTGCCCGCGCTGCATCCGATCGGCGACATTGATGCCGAGGAAATGGCGCTGTTTCAAGCGGCGGAGGACGATGTGAGCGGCAGTCTCGATATTCCGCCCGCCATCTCGCGGCTGGAGCGGCAGCTGCTGCTGGCGCGCACCATCCAGACGGCAGGCGAACGGGCCAACCTGCCGCAGTCGTTCGATCAGGCGGTGGCGCTGGCGCAGGAACTGGGAAATTTCCTCGACGAAGTGCAGACCGAACGCCTTGGCTTCGGCGGCCTTGCCAAACTCGTGCCGGATGATTTTTCCGCGCACTGGCAGAAGACGCTGTCTTTCCTCAAGGTGCTGACCGATGTCTGGCCGGAAGTGCTGCAGTCGCGCGGCGTGATCGATTATGCGGCGCGGCGCAACATGTTGCTGGAAGCGCAGGTCGAGGCGTGGCGAAAAAATCCGCCGTGCAATCCCGTCATCGCCGTCGGCGATCCTTTGACGATCACCGTTCCCGCGGCGGCGGAATTGCTGGCGCTGGCAGCGAAACTGCCGCAGGGCGCGCTGATTTTGCCGGGGCTGGACAAAAACATGGACGACGCGGGCTGGGATGCCCTCGGTGATGACCATCCACAGATGAATTTGAAAAAGCTGCTTGCACTGGCGGGGATTGCGCGCGGCGATGTGCCGACGTGGCCGCTGGTCAAAAAAATGCCCGTCAACACAGACCGCGTGCGTCTGCTCTCCGAGGCCATGCGTCCGGCGGAGACGACGGAAAACTGGCGGAAACTGACGGCGGACGACATCACGCCGCAAGCGCTCGACGGTTTCACGCGCATGGATTGCGACACGGCGCAGGAAGAAGCGGATGCGATTGCCTTCATCATGCGCGAGGCGCTGGAAACGCCGGAGAAGACCTGCGCGCTGATCACACCCGACCGCCGTCTGGCGCGGCGCGTGTCCTTGAGCCTGAAACGTTGGGGGATCGCGGTGGACGATTCCGGCGGACAGCCGCTGACGGAACTTTCCGCAGGATCGTGGCTGATGCTCACGGCGGAAATGGCAGAGGAGGAGCTCGCGCCCGTCACGC
Organism: Alphaproteobacteria bacterium; assembly: GCA_018971405.1. GTDB lineage: Bacteria > Pseudomonadota > Alphaproteobacteria > Micavibrionales > UBA2020 > PALSA-926. The sequence goes on from JAGXAX010000160.1 coordinate 3,442, forward strand.
TGTTGGCGTTTTTGAAGCACCCTTACATGGCGGCTGGCCTGCCGCCCAAGGAGATGCGCGCGATGGTGCAGGCGCTCGACCAGTGGGTCTTGCGCGGCCCGCGCCCTTCGCGCGGCTTTGCGGGTTTGCGCGAAGCGATCGACCCGAAACGGGAGGCCTTGCTGCCCTGGATCGGGAAACTTGAAAAAGCGATGACGGAATTTACCGCCATGATGGCCTCCGGCGCGGAAACGCCGTTCGCGGACATGCTCGCCTGCCACATCCGCATGGCCGAGACACTGGCGACAACTGTCGGGGAGAGCGGCGCCCTGCGCCTGTGGCGCGGAGACGCGGGCGAGGAGGCGGCGGCGTTTTTGAGCGATCTTTTGAAAACCGCGCAGGTTATTCCGCCGTTGAAGCCGGAGCATTATGTTTTGCTTCTCGGGACGCTGCTCAAGGCGCAGACGGTGCGCACAAGATATGGCACGCACCCGCGGCTCAGCATCCTGGGACAGATCGAGGCGCGGCTTTATTGCGCGGACATGGTGATTTTGGGCGGCCTCAACGAAGGCACATGGCCGGATTTGCCCGCGCATGACCCGTGGATGTCGCGTCCGATGCGCAAGAAATTCGGCCTGCCGTCGCCGGAAAACGGCATCGGCCTCGCCGCGCACGATTTCGTGCAGGCCGCCGCCGCGCCGGAAGTGATCATCACCCGTGCGAAAAAGATCGACGGCACGCCGACCGTGCCCGCGCGCTGGCTCTTGCGGCTGGAGACGGTCTTGAAGGCCGTCGGCCTTGCGTGGCCTGGGACGCGCGCCTTGAAATACCGGCAATGGGTGCGGGATATCGACGCGCCGGCTGAAATCGCGCCGTCTGCGCGGCCCGCGCCGAAACCGCCGGTTGCCGTGCGCCCCCGCCAGCTCTCCGTTACGCAAATCGAAAGCTGGATGCGCGACCCCTACCAGATTTACGCGCGGCACGTG
>JAGXAX010000161.1 GCA_018971405.1 Alphaproteobacteria bacterium
GTGAAGGCCAAGGATAAAATCCGCTTCATGAGCACCGGCATGGCCTACGAGGCCGACCGCGTGGGCGTCTTCACGCCGAAGCACGTCATCACCGGACAGCTTTCGCCCGGCGACATGGGCTTCATCACCTGCGGCATCAAGAGCATCACCGAGACCAAGATCGGCGACACCATCACGCTTGACCGCAACCCGTGCCCCAAGCCGCTGGCGGGGTTCAAGCCGTCCGTGCCGATGGTCTTCTGCTCGCTGTTCCCCATCGACGCCAGCGACTACGAGAAGCTGCGCGAAAGCCTCGGCAAACTCGCGCTCAACGACGCCAGCCTGCACTACGAGCCGGAGAATTCCACCGCGCTCGGCATGGGCTTCCGTTGCGGCTTTCTGGGACTGCTGCATCTCGAGATCATTCAGGAGCGGTTGGAGCGCGAATACAACCTCGACCTTATCCCCATGGCGCCTTCCGTGGTTTACAAGGTTTACCTCACCAACGGCGAGCAGATGGAGCTTTATAACCCCGTCGATCTGCCGGACGTGGTGCGGATCGCCAAAATAGAAGAGCCGTGGATAAAGGCGACGATCTTCGTGCCGGACGAATATCTCGGCAGCATCCTGACGCTGTGTCAGGAGCGGCGCGGCGTGCAGAAGGAACTCACGTGGGTAGGGCAGCGCGCGATGGCGGTTTACCGCCTGCCGCTCAACGAGGTGGTGTTCGATTTCTACGACCGTCTGAAATCCATCAGCAGGGGGTATGCCAGCATGGATTACGTGCTGGACGGTTTCGACGAGGGCGATCTCGTGAAGCTGCAAATCCTCGTCAATCAGGAGCCGCTCGACGCGCTCGCCATGATCGTCCACCGGACGCAGTCCGAGCGGCGCGGGCGGCAATTGTGCGAACGCCTGAAAGACCTGATCCCGCGCCAGATGTTCAAGGTGGCGATACAGGCCGCGATCGGCGGCAAGATCATCGCCCGCGAGGACGTCTCGGCCCTGCGCAAGGACGTGACCGCGAAATGCTACGGCGGCGACGTGACGCGGAAACGCAAGCTCCTCGAAAAACAGAAAGAGGGCAAAAAGAAGATGCGGCAATACGGCAACGTCGAAATCCCGCAGTCCGCCTTTATCTCCGCGCTACGGATGAACGACGACAAGTGACCGGAAAAAGTCCTTAACGCCTTTTCCTTTTAGAAAACGGTAGGCCGCGGCGATGGAGCGTGCGTCGTGCAGCGCGTTATGCTCCTGTATCGCGCTCATCGGCGCGCCGAGCGCGGCGGCGAGGCGGCCGGAGTTGGTTTTTTCCTGCACGCCGAAAGGCTTGCCTTCGCATTTGAACCACGGGCCGATGTCGAGGCTGTCGAAATTCTCCGGCGCGTGGGGCATGCCGTTCCAGCCGAGGTTTTCGCGCATCACGTCCGCATCCCGGCCGTAGCAGCAGGTTTTGTCCGCGCCGATAAAGGCGGTGAAGAGCCGGTAGGCATCGGGAAATGAAACCCCTTTTTCGTCGATGTCTTTTTGCGCGATGCCGGTGAGTTCGGTGAAGAAATCGGATACGACGGGATTTTTCACCGGTTTGACGAGGATGTCGAATTCATCCTCTTCCCGCATCGTATCCAGATTGAAACGCACCGCGCCGATCTGCGCGATTTCGCGGTACTGGCCGGGTTCGCGCCAGCCGTTCTCCATCGCGCCCGGCCAGGTGGTGAACTCGGTGTCGTAGAAAACGACGCTGCGGCGCGTCACGGCTTCCGCCATCCAAACAGGCGCCGCGGTCTTTTTTGCGCCGCAAGCGCCGCCTTATAGGCGTTCTGGTCGATGGGGCCGAGCGTCATGGCGAGGAAGGCGCGCACGCTTGCGGCGTCGCGGTACCATTGGTCTTCGGTCATGCCGGCGCTGTGGCCGCCGTCCGTCCTGACCTTCAGCAGGGTCAGGGATTTTCTGTTTTCGCGCGTTTGCAGCGTTGCCGCCATCTTGTAGCTGTGCCAGGGCAGCACGCGGTCGTCGTGCGCGTCGGTCTTGATCAGCAGGGGCGGATGTTCGAGGCCTTTTTTGACGTTGTGCAGCGGCGAATATTTCGCGGCGGTGTTGAAGTCCTCCTTGATGTCGGGGTCGCCGTAGTCCGACTTCCAGCTGTAGCCGTAGTAGGAGCCGATGTGGAAGCGGAACATGTCCGCGACCGGCACTTCGGAGATGACGGCGCCGAAAAGCTCCGGCCGCTGGATCATCGTCGCCAGCGTCAGGAGGCCGCCGTTCGAGCCGCCCTGAATGGCGAGGCGCGTGTTTATCGTATATTTGTTTTTGATCAGATGTTCGGCGCAGGCGGCGAAATCGTCGAAGACGTTCTGCTTGTTCTCCCTGCGGCCCGCGTCGTGCCATTCCTGCCCGTATTCGCCGCCGCCGCGCAGGTTGGCCTGCACGTAGATGCCGCCGGCGCGCACCCACTGGGCGATGCCGGCGCTGAAGCCCGGCTCCAGCGGCACGCTGAAGCCGCCGTAGCCGTAGAGCAGCGTGGCGGCCGTGCCGTCGAGTTTGGTGTCCGGATGGCGGATGACGGTCATCGGCACTTTGGTGCCGTCTTTCGAGGTCGCGTACACGCGCTCGACGATGCAGTCCTTGAGGTCGATCGGCGTCGAGGATTTCTTTTCCAGCGTCAGGGTATTGGCATTCGCGTCGTATTTATAGACGTTGCCGTCCTCCTGAAAGTTCTCGTAGGAGAGGAGGCAGGTCGGGTCGTCGTGGCGCACCTGCCCCAGCGAGAAGGTGCTGAGCGGCGGGACGGGAACGTCGTGTTGGTGCTTGCCCTGCAAATCGAAAACCTTTAAGGCTTCGCCGGTGTCGTGGTTATAGGTGGCGAAGAGCCTGTTTTGCCAGACGAAGACGCCGGCAAGCTGGTCGTTCGCGTCTTCCGGCAGGAGGGTTTGCCATTTATCCGGCGCGGGATCGTCGATGTCGAAGCTGACGAGCCTGCCGTTGGGCGCGCCGAGATCGGTCACGGCATAGATCTTGCCGTTGATTTCGGCGATGGGCGAAAGCGTGCCTTCCTTGCGCGGGAAGATCTCGCGCCAGGCGTCACTGGTTCCGGCGCGGCGCGCGTATAGCGCGTGCCTGTCGGGCGCGTTGTCGCTGACCGATATCCATTCATAGTCGCCATAAGGCTCTTTCGAGTCCTTGGCGAGGCGGAAGCGGTAGGCCTGTGTTTCCTCCGTCGCGGGCGCGTAGACGGTCACGTCGTCTTCCGGCTTCGTGCCCATCTTGTGGTACATGACGGAGCTGGATTTGGTCTTTTCGTCGCTTTGCGTGTAGTGGAAGCCCTTGCCGTCCTTGTCCCAGGCGACCGCGGAGCGGAAGTTTTTGTAAACGGGGCCGAAGTCCTTGCCTGAGGCGACGTCCATGAAATGCAGCGTTTCCTTGTCGCTGCCCGAGACGCTGAGGCGGTAGGCCAGCGTTTTGCCGTCGGGGGTGACATGGAAGTTGACGATATTGGTCTTGCCGCTCGGGTCGATCTTTTGCGCGTCGAGCAGCAGGCGTGCGGGCGCGTCGTAATCCGCGCTGTCCTTGACGAAAGCGGAATAACGCGCGTCCTTTTCTTCCTTCCGCCAGACGAAATACTGGTCGCCATGCTTGCGGAACATGGATTCCTGCATGCCGCGCGGACGGGCCCTGTCGAAAAACGCCAGCGCTTCCGCTTCGGCTTTCCGGGCGAGGGAGGATTGCTTCATATAGTCGCCGGTGCGCTTGTTCTCGCGCGCGACCCAGGCGGCGGTCTCGGGAGCATCGAGTTTTTCCAGCGGGCGGAACGGGTCTTTGACCGTCCTTCCGTGCAGGACTTCTTTTGTATTGTCATGCGGCGGTGCGAGCGCGCGCTGCAAGGCGGCCGGCGCGGCGTTGTCGTTGGCGGCGTGGAAAAAGATATGGCGAAGCGTGCGTGCGATGTTCATGGCAGCCCTGTTATCCGGGGTTTACTTAAGGGGTTATTCATAAGCATAGATTGCTTTGCGCCATTATACGAAGGTTTTTATTGTGACTGCCCTTGGCCGCGAGAATCGATGGCACCGTTGCTGCGCGAAAGCCGCGCAGGGAAGCCGTATTGTGCGGTGCGGCGGAGAAGATAGTCGCGGTTTTCGGTTGCCATTTCGCCGCAATCAGGAGAAAAAACGCCGAAAACACCCGTTTTAAGGCCGTTTCCGCAAAAATCTTGTTGGCGCGGCCCCGTTAATCTGTCATGAATCATGTATAGGAAAGCTGAAACGTGATTCTGGGGAGTGCAGGTTTTACAAGCATAAACCGCATGTTTTGAGCGCCGATGTTCAACGACTGTCAACCTTAACAAGTGAGTCAAAACAATGGCTAAAGCTAAAGCGAAATCCACGACCGCACCGACGATCACCCTGAAGCACATCGGTTCGGA
>JAGXAX010000162.1 GCA_018971405.1 Alphaproteobacteria bacterium
GGAAGCCTGCGATAGACTGTCGGCCCGGGCAAACATTCGTTTTTTAGGCGGCGCGGCTTCATGGTTCTTTCGGTCTCCGACCTGCGTAAAAGCTATAACGGCAAGGCCGCCGTCGACGGCGTTTCCTTCCGCGTCGCCGCGCATGAAGTCGTCGGCCTGCTGGGGCCGAACGGCGCAGGCAAGACGACGACGATCAGCATGATCCTCGGCGTGCTGTCGCCGGACGGCGGCGCGATCGCGGTCGACGGCATCGATCTTTCCGCCGACCGCAGCCGTGCGCTGGCGCGGGCCAACTTCGCCGCCGTCTACGCGACGCTGCCCGGCAACATGACGGTCCTTGAAAACCTGCGCGTGTTCGGCCTCCTCTACGACGTGCGGAACTTGAAGGCGCGGATCGCGGAGCTGACCGGCGTATTCGATCTCGCGCCGTTCCTTCATCAAAAATGCGGCGCGCTTTCGTCGGGTGAGCAGATGCGCGTCAATCTCGCCAAGGCGATGCTGAACAACCCGCGCCTTTTGCTGCTCGACGAGCCGACGGCCTCTCTCGACCCGTCCGTCGCGCGGGAGACGCGCGACAAGATCCGCGCCTTCGCGGCGGAAAACGAAAGCGGCGTGCTGTGGACGTCGCATAACATGAGCGAGGTGGAGGCCGTGTGCGACCGCGTGCTCTTCATGTCGCGCGGGAAAATCCTGCTGGAAGGCGACCCGCGCGCGCTGCCTGCGCTGCACGGCAAGGCCTCGCTCGACGACCTGTTCATCGCCGTCGCGCGCGAACCGCTGACTTTGGAGGAGGCCTGACATGAATCCGCGCCGCGTCTTCGCCGTTTTCCTGCGCCAGTTCTACCTGATGCGCGGCAACTTCCAGCGGTTCCTGACGCTTTTCATCTGGGTGGTGCTGGACATCATCCTCTGGGGTTTCATGACGCGCTATCTCAACGGCATGACGGGGCACGCGTATAATTTCGTTCCGGCGATCCTCGGCGCCGTGCTGCTGTGGGGCTTCATGAACCGCGTCATGATGGGCGTCGCGATGGCGTTCATGGAGGACTGCTGGGCGCGCAACTTCCTCAACGTCTTCGCCTCGCCCGTCACCATCGGCGAATACGTGAGCGGGCTTGTTTTGAGCGGCATCGCCAGCAGCGCCATCGGGCTCGCCATCATGCTCGCGCTGGCGACGCTGATCTTCGGGCTGTCGGTCTTCGCGTATGGCCTCATGGTGTTTCCGTTCCTGCTCGTGCTTTTCATGTGCGGCATTGCCCTCGGCGTCTTCGCGGTCGGCATGATGCTGCGTCTTGGCCCCGCCGGGGAGTGGCTGGTCTGGCCGCTGCCTGCGGTTTTCACGCCGTTCGTCGGCGTCTTCTACCCGCTTTCCGTTCTGCCGCACTGGATGCGGACGGTGGCGTGGATCCTGCCGCCGTCGTACGTCTTCGAAGGCATCCGCGCCATTGCCGGCGGGCATGCGGTCGCGCCCGCATGGCTGGTCTGGGCGGTCGTGCTTGCCATTTTCTATATGCTGTTGGCGGCCTTGTTTTTCATGCGTACCTACCGCACGGTCGTGCGTACGGGGCAGCTTGCCCGCTATAGCGCAGAAGCCGGCTAAAAGCTTTAAACCATTCACTGCGGCTTGTTTGTATGCTAGAATCCTGAAAGTTCTGTGGGAGGGGCTCTTTATGCTGGACAACGTATTATCTTTTTTCGGGTTCGGGAGCGGGGCTGCCGGCGGAGATCAGCGGCGGCGGCATGTCCGCCATGATGGCCGTGGCGTGCGCGTCGTGATCGGCGACAGCGCTTATCCTGTGCATGACTGGGACACGAGCGGTATTTCTTTTCAGACCACGCCGGAGAATTATCTGAAAGCCGGAGAAAGGGTGCATATGCGCATCGAATTTCCGCTTCCGCACGAGACAGTGTGTGTGGAGCAGGAAGCGGTTATTTTCCGTGTTGCCCACCGCGGCGTTTCGGCGGCCCAGTTTACAGCGGTAACGCCCGCCGCCCGCCGCCAGTTCGAGCGCGTGCTCGATGCGCTGCATACGCATGAATTTTTGAGGTCGCAGGTCGCCTGAGAATGCGGTTGGAATTCCCTCATGAAACGGTGCGCGGCGCATGAACCGGGCGCGACGGGCGGCAAGGGGATTTTTTATTTTCTCCCTCTTTGTCATGGGGTTGGAGTTTTCATCTCCGGCAAAGGCTGAAAGTTTTGATGCCTGGCTGCGCGGCTTGCGGAACGATGCCGTGAAGGACGGTATATCGCAAAGAATGGTCGGGGAAGCCCTGCCTTATACGTTGAAGCCCGATGACAGGGTCATGCGTCTGGATCAGGCGCAGCCGGAAGGCGGAGCCATCAGCTTTAAAAAATATAAAAACCGCATCGTTTCTTCATCTCGTTTAAGAGAGGGAAAATATAAAATACTGGAATATAGTGATTTACTAAGAAAAATAGGGCACATTTACGGCGTGCCGCCGCAGTATATCGCGGCGCTCTGGGGCATCGAGACCAGCTATGGCAGATACAGCGGAAATTTCAGTACGATCCGATCTCTCGTTACGCTGGCTTATGAAGCAAACAGACACGCTTTTTTCCGCACTCAACTGCTCGATGCGCTGCATATCGTCGATCATGGCGATGTCAGCTTGCGGAAAATGAAGGGGTCGTGGGCGGGCGCCATGGGGCAATGCCAGTTCATGCCGAGCAGTTACGAGAAATATGCGCAGGATTATAACAAGGATAGAAAACGCGACATCTGGCATAACGAGGCGGATGTGTTCGCTTCGACGGCGGCTTACCTTGCCGATAACGGCTGGCGCAAAAACGAGCCATGGGGTGTGCGTGTTTTTCCGCCAAAAGGTTTTAATAACAAACTGATAGGAATGAATGTTAATGAACCAGTTGAATTCTGGCGGCGGCGGGGACTGCGCGTTCCGGCGGTTTTTGCGCCCGGCGAGATTTTGTCTGTTGTCCAGCCGGGGGGAAGGGGATATAAAGCCTACGCCGTCGGAACAAATTACAGAATCTTGCTGAACTGGAACAAGTCGACTTATTTTGCGACGGCGGCAGGGCTTCTGGCGGACGGGCTGAAAAGCTGAAAACGACTGCTGAAATAACGCAAAATATGTTTTATGCTCCGCATAAATACAGCGCATCAACGACAGGGAAAGTCCGGACGGCATGAGAATTTATAACCGCTTTGTCAAATCATTACCGGCGCTGATGGCGATCTTCCTGCTGTCGGGCTGCGCCGAAACGCAGCTTGCGACCCATTGGGCCAAGGAGATCAACTGGCCGGGGCAGGAGACGTCGCAGGGTACATACAAAATCGGCAATCCTTACAGGGTCGGCAACGTCTGGTATTATCCGCATCAGGACTTTCATCTGGTCGAAACGGGCATTGCCTCGTGGTATGGCCCCAATTTCAACGAATATCACACGGCCAACGGCGAAGTTTTCGACCAGAACCAGCTGACCGCCGCGCACCGGACGCTGCAGCTGCCGTGCTTAGCGCGCGTGACGAACCTCGAAAACGGGCGTTCCATCGTCGTGCGGATCAACGATCGCGGGCCTTTCGACCATGGCCGTATCCTTGACGTTTCCAGACGGGCGGCGGAACTGCTGGGTTTCATCAGGGAGGGAACGGCGCGCATCCGCCTGCAGGTTCTGCCCAAGGAAAGCGAAATGCTTGCCGAAGACGCCAGACGCGGGGAAGACACGACACGCATGACCGTGGCCGACCTTGACCAGCAGATCGCGAACCGGACCGGACAGCCCTATCAGGACGTTGCCGCGGCGGCATCGCCTCCCGCGCAGCCGGATAAAATAGCGTCTGCGTCGCAGATCAACTATGCAGGCAGCTCTTCCTTGCCGGAGAGCCTGCGTACGCCGGAAATCACGGTCGAGGACCTGACCTCGGCGGGCGCGCATACGACCGTGCCGACAGGGCGCGAATTCGGGGCGAATGTGCCTTACGAGGCGCGCCCTTCGAAAGCGCATGCGGGCCATAAGGCGTCCGAGCCGCTCGTCACGCAGGTGCCCGTCCATCCGACCGGCCTTTTCGTGCAGGCAGGGTCTTTTTCGGTTTTCACCAACGCCGAGTCACTGACACGGAAGCTCACGAAGATCGCGCCGGCGACGATCGAGCCGGTTTTCGTGAGCGGGCGCAAATTCTACCGCGTCAAGCTCGGGCCGATCGCGACCGTGGCCGAGGCGGACAGGATCCTTGAAAAAGTGATCCGCAGCACCGGCGGCGGCGCCAAGGTCATCAGAAATTAATCTGCAGAGAGAGGATATCATGAAAATAAAAACAATCCGGACGATGTCGGTTCTCCTGTTCGCGGGAACGCTTTCGGCGGGGGCGGTTTTGCCGGCGCGCGC
>JAGXAX010000163.1 GCA_018971405.1 Alphaproteobacteria bacterium
GTGTCGCAAGTGTTCTGCCCGGTGTCGCTGTATCACATGCTGGCGCACGAATATGCAGGCCGCGCCCTGCAGGAAACGAAAAAAAATCGGGCAGCACAGGCACACCCGGAGCAGAAGCCCGAACCGGCGCCGCCTGCTGCACCGCTGTCTGCTTCAACTGCCGAGCATACTTGATCCGAAGAAAGGCGCGATACGCCCTTCTTGTGATATGTATAATAAATAATTTTCTCCGATATTTGCACTGAAAATCTGTTTTTTCTTGTCATTTCAAGCATATTCAGCAATATAGAACATCGCCATTCCTTAAAACGGAGCAAATCACCATGTTTATCACGCCTGCCTTTGCAGATGCTTCCGCGCAAGCCGCCGCGGCCGCGCCGACCGGTCTGGCCGGCATCCTCCAGACGCCGGTCGTGCCGCTGCTGCTCGTCTTCATGGTTTTTTATCTGATGGTCATACGTCCGCAAAACAGGCGGGCGCAGGATCACCGCAAGATGATCACCGGCCTGCAGAAGGGCGACAAAATTATCACCGGCGGCGGGCTGATCGGAACGGTCAAAAAGGTCGTCAGTGACGAGGAAGTGCTGTTGGAACTGGCGGAAAACGTGCAAGTGCGCGTCGCCCGCGCGACGATCATGGCGAAGAAAGATTAATCGGCAACGCCGATGGGAAAGGATTAATCGGATCATGCTGCAGTTTGAAAGATGGAAGGTCGTCCTTGTTCTGTTTCTGACGGTGATGGGCATTCTCTATGCCGCGCCCGACGTCGCGCCGCCCAAAACGCAGGCCTGGCTGGCGAAAAACATGCCGGGCTGGCTGCCCTCCGGCACCATCAACCTCGGCCTTGACCTGCAGGGCGGCTCGCACCTGCTTCTGCAGGCCGACATCAACAGCGTCGTCAAGGACAGGGTCGCCTCCATGGAGGACGCGGCGCGGAACAGGCTGCGCCATGACAGCATCGGCTATGTGGATCTCGCGGCGAAGGCCGACGGCATCACTTTCAAGCTGCGCCATCCCGCGGCCGATCACGCCGCCGCCTACAAAATCGCCAGCAACCTTGAGGACAGAGCGGCCGTCGATATCAGTTCGTCAGGCGTGGTCAGTGTGACGCTGGGCGAAGACGCCCTCAAGGCGCTCAACGCGCAGGTCATCCAGCAATCGATCGAGATCGTCCGCCGCCGCATCGACGAAACCGGCACGAAAGAGCCGGTCATCGAGCAGCAGGGGGAAAACCGCATCGTCGTGGAACTGCCCGGCGTCGCCGATCCGGAACACGTCAAGCAACTGCTCGGCAAGACGGCGAAAATGTCCTTCCATCTCGTCGACATGAATGCGACGGACGGCCAGCCGCTCCCCGGCGACGTCAGGATGCCGATGCAGAATGATCCCGGCCAGTCCGTCGTCATCCGCGAGCACGCGGTGCTGACGGGCGACATGCTGGTCGACTCGCAGCCGACCTTCGAACAGGGCGAGCCTGTCGTCTCCTTCCGCTTCAACTCCATCGGCGCCACGCGCTTCTGCGACGTGACGCGCGACAATACCGGCAAACCCTTCGCCATCGTGCTGGACGACAAGGTCATCAGCGCACCGCGCATCAACGAACCGATCTGCGGCGGCAGCGGCATCATCACCGGCGGCTTCACCGTAAAGCAGGCGCAGGACCTCTCCCTGCTGCTGCGCTCCGGCGCGCTGCCCGCGCCGCTGAAGGTCATCGAGGAGCGCAGCGTCGGCCCCTCGCTCGGCTCCGACTCCGTCGCGGCGGGGAAGGTCGCGGCCTCCGTCGCCATGGGCGCCGTGCTGGTTTTGATGACCTGCTCCTACGGCCTGTTCGGCATCTTCGCCGACATCGCCCTGATCCTGAACATGGTCTTCATCTTCGCGCTGCTCTCCATGCTGCAGGCGACGCTGACGCTGCCCGGCATCGCGGGCATCATCCTGACCATCGGCATCGCCGTCGATGCCAACGTGCTGGTCTACGAACGCATCCGCGAGGAGCTGCGCGCCGGACGCTCCGTCCTCGCGGCGGTGGACGCGGGCTATGTCCACGCCAAGGCGACGATCATCGACTCCAACATCACGACGCTGACGGTCGCCGTCATCCTGTTCTCCTTCGGCACTGGGCCGGTCAAGGGCTTCGCCGTGTCGATGAGCATCGGGATCATCACCTCGCTGTTCGCGGCGCTGATGCTGACGCGCCTGATGATCGTCACCTGGCTGCGCAAGGCGCGGCCGACCAAGATCGATATTTGAAAGAGGGATTCCCGATGCTGCGTTTTAGAATCGTCAAGGACAACACCAACGTCAAGTTCATGAGCATCCACAAGCTCGCGCTCTTTTTTTCCGGCGCGATGATGGTAACCTCGGTCGTGCTGCTGTTCACCCGCGGGCTGAACTTCGGTATCGACTTCACCGGAGGCTTGCTGATGGAGATCAGGACGCCGATGGCCGTCCATATCGGCGACGTGCGCGCAGCCTTGTCGAAAATGAGCACCGGCGCGCCGACCATCCAGGAATTCGGCAACGGCGAAGTGATGGTCAAGATCCCCGGCAAGGAAGCCGCGCACGTGACGCGCGAGCAGATTTCCGCCGAAATGAAGAAGCTCCTCGACAACAAGGTCGATTTCCGCCGCGCGGAATACGTCGGCCCGCAGGTGGGGCATGAGCTGATCATGAAAGGCGTCGACGCCTTCATCTATTCCATGATCGGCATTTTGCTTTACATCTGGGTGCGGTTCGAATGGCAGTTTGGCGTCACCGGCGTGATTGCGCTTGCGCACGACGTCTGCGCGACGCTGCTGTTCTTCACGCTGACCGGATATGAATTCGACCTTTCTACCGTGGCCGCCGTGCTGCTCGTCGCGGGCTATTCGATCAACGACACCGTCGTCGTTTTCGACCGGATCCGCGAGAACCTGCGCAAGTACCGCAAGATGCCGCTGGCGGAGGTCTTCAACGTCTCCGTCAACCAGACGCTCTCGCGCACGATGATGACCAGCATGATGACCTTCCTCGCCATGCTGGCGCTGCTGCTCTTCGGCCCACAGGTCATTCGCGGCTTCACCTACGCGATGCTGGTCGGGATCATCGTCGGGACCTATTCCTCGATCTTCGTCGCATCGCCCATCCTGCTCTACATGAACCTGCGCCGCGAGCCCGTGCCTGCGAAAAAAGAGACAGAGCTGGCGAAATAGCGCCGGCGGAAGGAAAATGCGATGAAGAGAAGCCTGCCGGATCCAGCGCGCGCCGCCGCCCGCAGTTTTCCAGCGCGGACGAAGAAAACGGAACGCCGCGCACATATCTTCATCGATCTCGATGGCGTGCTGGCGGATTTTGACACTCACGCCCTCAATGAGGGAAAATATGCCGCCGACGCAAGGTAAAGTGGAACGAGCTTGATTATAAGTGGTGGTCGTCTATGCCGCCCTGCGATGGTGCGAAAGAGTTCTATGACGCCGCATGCAAGCTCGGCCCCGTCAAATTCCTGACGGCGCCTGTTTTAAGCGAAGGCTGCTTCTCCGGCAAGGCCGCATGGGTGCAAAGTTTTGTGCCGGAGCGGGGCAGGGAGGCGCTCAAGGATCTCATTATCTGTCCGGGGGCGGATAAATATTTCATTGCCGCGCCGGGCCGTATCCTGATCGACGATCGCGAGAAAAACGTGAGGGAATGGAGCGCGGCGGGCGGCATCAGCATCCACCACAAAGGCGATTTTGCCGAAACGCTGGAGGCGCTGCGCAAGGCCGTGGCGGCGCTGGACGCGCCGTCGCAGAAGCCCCGCGCGGCCAAACGCAGCAACGCTCCGCGCCAGTAGGACCGGCCTCCTTCATCCATGGAGTTATATAGGCCCTTCGCTCAGGCGGCCTTTTCTTCCTCAAGGTCCAGCGCGTGCTGCTTGAGATCGACGGAGACAAGCTGCGAGACGCCTTTTTCGCTCATCGTCACGCCGTAGAGGCGGTCCATCCGCGCCATGGTCATGCGGTGGTGGGTGATGACGAGGAAACGCGTGTCGCATTCCTCGGAAATCTTTTCCAGCAGCATGCAGTAGCGGTCGACGTTGCTTTCGTCCAGCGGAGCGTCCACTTCGTCCAGCACGCAGATCGGCGCGGGATTGGTGAGGAACATCGCGAAAATGAGGGCGATCGAGGTCAGCGTCTGCTCGCCGCCCGAAAGCAGCGACAGCACGGAGGTCTTCTTGCCCGGCGGCTGGGCGTAGATTTCAAGGCCTGATTGCAGCGGATCATCCGCCTCGATCAGCTTGAGATAGGCTGCGCCGCCGTTGAAGAGGCGGGTGAAAAGCGTCTGGAAGTGCGTGTTGACGGTGTCGAACGCGCCGAGCAGCCTGTCGCGGGCTTCCTTGTTGAGCTTGTTG
>JAGXAX010000164.1 GCA_018971405.1 Alphaproteobacteria bacterium
GCCGCTGTCTCCACCGCGTCGGGAACCTTGATCAGGCGGCTGGATTCTATGTGCTTCATGGGAAGAGGGTTCTCCTTTCTATTTCTTCTTCCGCCGCGCGACGGAATGGCGCGGTGCCGCGGTCGCGCAGGCGTGCATCATCGCGTGGTAGGCGGCGGTGCTGCCGCTTAAGTCGTAAGAGTCGCTCGTGAGCGTGCCGTGATCGGACGTGCCCTTGACGGCCATCTCCCGGCCTGCCCTGATTTCATCCACCACGGCGGCGTCTTCCTTGCCGTCCTGCGTCCACGCCATCGCGCCCTGCGTGAAGAGGTTGAAGGTTTTGCCGTTGACCGCGAGCGTCACGCGGCTGTCCTTTTTGTATGTGTAGCCTGCCGAGAGGCTGACGACGTTCTTGCCGTCCTTGCCCGGCCAGTGGGTCACGAAAAAGAACACCTGCCCGCGGCTGCTGTAATGCCCTTCCTCTTTTCGCGGCTGCGCGCTCATGAAGCAGACGGGGCCGCTGCTGTCGCGGAAGCGGTAGACCTTCCAGCCGTCGTAGCGTCCGACCAGAACGGGGCTCGCGGCGCCGGCGAAGGCGGGCGCGGCGGCCAGCAGGACGGAAAAAACGCAGGCGATCGCTAAAAAAAACTTTCTCAAAATCAGCCCCCCGCAGAAAAACGCCATATACCTTAACACTTTAGCGATATTTTGCTTTAAAGCCAACAGGCAGTTTTTTCGCGTTTTCCCTTGACTTTACGGAACGAATGGCTATCTTCTCGGCTTCTGGCGGGGCTTTGCCCCGCCGCGACAGTTTTTATTAAGGAAAACGATCATGGCTAAAAAAGGTCCCCGCGCGACGGTGAAAATGGAAAGCTCGGCTGGTACGGGCTACTGCTATTACACCTCGAAGAACTCCCGCAACACGACGGATAAGCTGAAGCTGAAGAAATACGACCCCGTCAAGCGCGCGCACGTCGAATTCGTCGAAGGCAAGATGAAATAGGCCGCTGTTTTTCGGATCCGGCATGAAAGACGATCTCAACAAATACGGCGCGCGCCTGACCGACGCTGAATATCAGGCGAAGAGCATCGCGCTTGCCGAAGAAAGCTACGGCGCGGCCGGCTACGAACGGGCGGAAATCGGCCTGATGATCGATCACAGGCCCGGCATGGACGTTCCGCTTCTCGGCCTGTAATCAGGTCTTTTAAAATCATTTTTGCCCTAGGACCAATCGACATTTGGGATTCCAATAGAACATCGGATATGTTCACTGATCGGAACCGAAGGAGGTTTTGATGGTGAAGCGTTATGAAGTGTCTGACAAGCAATGGCAAAAGATAGAGGGGATCGTACCCGGCAAGCCCGGTGACCGTGGACGGACGGGGTCTGACAATCGCCGTTTCGTGAACGGATGTCTGTGGGTTTTGCGATCCGGCGCGTTCTGGCACCACTTGCCGTCCGAGTACGGGGCATGGAAGACGGCGCACAAGCGGTTCACGCGCTGGGCACGTGCGGGCGTGTGGGAGAAGGTGTTCAAGGTTTTGCTGTCCGATCCGAAAAACGAATACGTGTCGATAGATTCAACCATCGTGCGCGTCCACCAGCAGGCCGCTGCCGGAAAAGGGGGAATCAAAACGAGGCTTTGGGGCGTTCCCGAGGCGGCCTGAGCACGAAAATACACATGGCGGCCGATGCAAATGGCGTGCCTTTGCATTTTATCCTGACGGGCGGCAACGTCTCGGACTTCACAATGGCTCCCGCGCTGATTGAAAGCGTCGCGGCAAAAAACATCATCGCAGACAAGGGATATGACAGCCAGTTGATCGTTGACGCGATCATTGCGGCCGGCGCAAAGCCTTGCATCCCCTCCAGATCGCATCATGTCAAGGCGCGACGCTACTCACGCCGCATCTACAAAAAGCGCAATGTCGTGGAGCGTGCCTTTTGCAGGCTGAAACACTGCCGTCGCATCGCAACCAGATATGACAGAAAGGCCCTTTATTTTATGGCTTTCCTCCACCTCGCGGCTGCTCACATCTGGGGATAATTCAAATGTCGATTCGTCCTAGAGCATCTTCTTGCGCTAGACCATTTTCTTGATGGTCTCTTCGGGCGAGGTCTCGCCGCCGGCGGGCGGCTCGGGGCCGATCCGGCCGATACCGGCGAAGTAAACGCAGTTGCGTCCGTTCTCCTTGGCCTTGTAGACCTCCTCGTCGATGCGCTTCAGCATCTGCTCGATGGTGATGTCGCCCTGACTCAAGTCCACCAGCATCGCGCCGATGCTGACGGTGACGTTGATGTCGAGCGGCGCCGCGGGCGTGCCGGCCTTGAAGGGCTCTCCGGCCACGCCCTTGCGCAGGCGTTCGGCCACCTGCATCGCCATGTCGAGGTTGATGTCCGGCAGGACGACGATGAACTCCTCCCCGCCGTAGCGCGCGACGAGGTCGAAGCCGCGCAGGCGCTGCTGCACGCGCTCGGCGAAGATCTTGAGCGTTTCGTCGCCCGCGCCGTGGCCGTAGGTGTCGTTGATCTGCTTGAAATGGTCGATATCCGCCATCATGAGGCAGAAGGTCTTGCGCGCGGCGGTGTTCCGCTTGACGAGCTTTTCGAGGTGCGCCATCAGGTAGCGGCGGTTGTAGAGGCCGGTCAGCGTGTCGGTGAGCGCCATGGAGAGGCTGGCCTCGTAATTGGCCTTCAGCCTGTCCTGATAGCGCTTGCGGCGCACCTGCGTGCGCACGCGCGCCAGCATCTCGTTGCGGTCGACGGGGCGGAGAATGTAGTCGTAGGCGCCGATCTCGAGGCCGACGGCGACGCGTTTCATGTCGGTCTCTTCGCTGACGAGCAGGACGGGCACGCTGCGCGTGCGCTCGTTGGAGCGCAGGTGCGAGCAGAGGCGCAGGCCGTCCTCGGCGGCGAGGCCGAGGCTGACGATGATGATGTCGAAGTCGTTCTGCTGGGCGAGCGCGATGCCCTGCTCGCCGGAGCGCACCGGCATGACCTCGGCGTCGTCGGTCTTGAGCGTCTCGACGATCTTTTCGCTCTCGAAGGCCTTGTCCTCGATCACCAGCACCTTCGCGCCCTCGTAGGGCTCGTTGAGGATGGAGGACTGCTTCGTGCCGAGGCCGAGCTTGGTGGCGGTGTTCTCGCGCACGCGCCATTCGTCGACGGTCATCTTGAGGCGGACCAATGACCGCACCCGCGCCATCAGCGCGACGTCGTTGACCGGCTTGCTGAGAAAATCGTCCGCGCCGGACTCGAGCCCGCGCACGCGGTCGGTCGCGTCGGTGAGCGCCGTCACCATCACCACGGGGATGTGCGACGTGACGGGGTTGTTCTTGAGGTGCTGGCAGGTCTCGAAGCCGTCCATCCCCGGCATCATGACGTCGAGCAGGATGATGTCGGGGCTTTCGGCCTCGGCCTTCTCGAGGGCTTCCGCGCCGCTCGAGGCCGTGATGACGTCGAAATATTCGCCCGAGAGCTTGGCTTCGAGCAGCTTGACGTTCGGCAAAATGTCATCGACGATCAAAACGCGCGCTGTCATGGATGAAAAACTCCTCTGGCCTGATTTTATCCCGCGGCCTGCGGCCTATCCAAATATTTTTGAACTATTTTTATGAATTCGCCGATGGCGATGGGCTTTGAAATGTAATCCTCGCAGCCGCCCTTGCGGATCTTCTCCTCGTCGCCCTTCATGGCGAAGGCGGTGACCGCCACGACGGGGATGTGCTTCAGGCCCTGCTCGGCCTTCAGCCGCTTGGTGACTTCGAGGCCGGAGACTTCCGGCAGCTGGATGTCCATAAGAACGAGGTCCGGCATGTGCTGCCGCGCCAATTCCAGAACATGGTTGCCGTCGCGGGTCTTGAAGGTCTGGTAGCCGTGGGCGCTCAGCAGGTCGTCGAACAGCTTCATGTTAAGCTCGTTGTCCTCGACGATCAGAACCTTGTTTTTCATGATGCGCGCCTCTTCTTCCTTTATAGCAGTTTTAATCTTAATGAAGAATGAACGAAAAGTTAACCGCCAAGTCTAGCGGCAGCGCGACGCGGGCAGGGGCTGGAGCGCGATCAGTCGCTGTTCGACCGCGAAGTTTTTATAATGCACCACCGCGTGGCTGACGACGCCGTTGGCGTGGAGAATCATGGCCAGTTCGTAGGCGGGCGTGCTTTTCCATCTGTCGTTCAGCGGGAAGACCGCCAGGCGCACGTGCCAGGCGTCCGGCGCGAGGAGTTTTGCGTCGATATATTTGCCCGCGGTTTCTTTCCGTTCCACGGCGGTTTCCTTTTCGCCGATGAAGGCGCTCGCCTCGACCGGCCCCGCTTCGTCCGTGCCATCGAATAGCACGGCGTCGAAGAAACGGTC
>JAGXAX010000165.1 GCA_018971405.1 Alphaproteobacteria bacterium
CCGAAGCCGATGCGCGTGAGGAACATCTTCATCTGCTCGGGCGTGGTGTTCTGCGCCTCGTCGAGAATGATGAACGAGTGGTTGAGCGTGCGCCCGCGCATGAAGGCCAGCGGCGCGATCTCGATCGTGCCGTCGGCGAGGCGGCGCGCGATCTGGTCGGGCGGCATCATGTCGTGCAGCGCGTCGTAGACGGGGCGGAGGTAAGGGTCGATCTTCTCCTGCATCGTGCCGGGCAAAAAACCGAGATGCTCGCCCGCCTCGACCGCGGGGCGGCAGAGAATGAGGCGATCGATGTCGCCCGCCATCATCATCGTCACGGCCTGCGCGACGGCGAGGAAGGTTTTTCCCGTGCCCGCGGGGCCGAGGCCGAAGACGAGATGGTGCGTCTTGATCGCGTCGAGATATTCCTTCTGCCTCGGCGTGCGCGCGGTGATGGTCTTGTTTTTGGCCTTGATGTGCGGCTCTTTCAGCGCGGCCTTGGCGACGCTGCGCATGTTCGCGTCCATCGGGCTCAAGGCCACCTGCAGCGCGGCGGAGACGTCTTCCTTGTCGACGGCAAGGCCGTTGCTCAGGCGGTCCCACAGCACGTCGAAAACCGTCTGCGCCATCTTGAGCTTGAGCTTCTCGCCGGTGATGACGATCTCGTTGCCGCGCGCGGAAATCTCGACATCGAGTTCCTCCTCGATCTGGGCGAGGTTTCTGTCATGCTCGCCGAAGAGTTGCGGTACCAACGTGTTGTCGTCGAATTGCATCCCGATGCGCCGAACGGCCTGTTTGTTCAAAATGCGGGCTCCGATCTGTATAAAAGAAACGTCATGCCTTATTTCCAGCTTAACATCAAATGTTAAACATTTGTTTACAAGCGGACGTGCTCATTGACATATTTATGCGGATTTTTGGGAGAGCGCGGCTTCCGTCGTGACGATTTCACCCGAAAGACCGTTCTGGAAGGCGCGGACGATTTCGACGTCGACGATCTCTCCGAACAGCCTTTCGGATGCGTCGACGTAAACCGATTGCATGTAAGGCGTCTTGCCGAGCAGCTGCCCCGGTTTCTGCCCCTTGCGGTCGAACAGCACGGGCATGGTTTTTCCCGCCGTGTTTTCGTTGAAGCGCGTCTGCTGCGCGAAGAGCAGCGCCTGCAATTCCTGCAGGCGCCCGTCCTTCACCGCGTCGGGTACCATGCCATCCATCACCGCGCCGGGCGTGCCGGGGCGCGGGCTGTATTTGAACGAGTAGCACGAGGCATAGCCGACCTGCCGCGCCAGTTCCATCGTCGCCTGATGGTCTGCGTCCGTCTCGCCGGGGAAGCCGACGATGAAATCGGAGCTGAGCGCGATGTCCGCCCGCGCCTTGCGGATTTTTGAAATGATATCGAGATATTCCGCCGCCGTGTGCTTGCGGTTCATGCGTTCGAGGATGCGGTCGGAGCCGCTCTGCACCGGCAGGTGCAAAAACGGCATAAGCTGCGGGATGTCGCGGTGCACCCCGATCAGACGGTCGTTCATGTCGCGCGGGTGCGAGGTCATGTAGCGGATGCGTTCAATCCCGCCGATCTCCGCGACGGCGGCGATCAAATCCGCAAGATCATAATCCCCGCCGTGATAGGCATTGACGTTCTGCCCCAGCAGCGTGATTTCCTTCGCGCCCTGCCCCGCGAGGCGCTTCGCCTCCTCGATCACCTGCTCCGGCGGACGGGAAAACTCGCTCCCTCGCGTATAAGGCACGACGCAGAATGTGCAGAACTTGTCGCAGCCCTCCTGCACCGAGAGAAATGCCGACGGACTGCCGACAGCCGCCTCGGGCAGATGGTCGAATTTCGATTCGACGGGAAAATCGGTATTGATCACGCGCTCGCCGCCGTTGGCCTGCAAGACCATCTCCGGCAGCAAGTGATAGGTTTGCGGGCCGAAGACCATATCGACGAATTTGGCGCGCTTCATGATCACGTCGCCCTCCGCCTGCGCCACACAGCCCGCGACGGCGATCAGCGGCTTTTTTCCCTCTTCCGTCCGCGCGTCCTTGATGTCGCGCAGGCGGCCAAGGTCGGAGAAGACTTTTTCCGTCGCCTTCTCGCGGATGTGGCAGGTATTGAGGATCATCAGGTCGGCGTCGTCCGGCGCGTCCACCGGCGCGTAGCCGAGCGGAAACAGCACGTCCGCCATCTTCTGGCTGTCATAGACGTTCATCTGGCAGCCCCAGGTCTTGATGTATAATTTCTTCTTCTCCATCGCGTTTATTAATCATATTCCCCGCGCGATTGTCCAGATTTTTTATGTAACGGGCTTGATTAATCCCCGTTGCCCTGTCATCCTCAGCGCCCGTAAAATAGAGTGCATCATGAAGAAAACCATCCTGTCGGCAGGCCTTGCCTTTTTGCTGATGCAGAGCGCGCCCGCCGCCGCCTGCTACAATTCGCTGCAGTTCGAGGCAGAACAGGGCCTGCGCATCCACAGCGAGTTGATGGTCATCGGCCTCACCTGCATCAAAATGCCGGGTGGCCAGCGGCTCTACGACGAATATCAGGAATTCGATGCCAACAACGCGAGCCTGATGAACGATTACAGCGAAATCCTCCTCCGCCACTACCGCGACGAAGGCATGAACCATCCGCAGAAAACGCTCGACGCGCTGCGCACCCGCATGGCCAACAATATCTCGCGCATGGCGATCGACATGAGCACGCTGAACTTCTGTCAGGAATACGCGTCGCACATCACAAAAGCCGCAGCCATGAGCCCCGGCACCGTCCGCCGCTGGGCGGAGCAGGTCTGGCCGGACATGACGACCTCTGAACCGCTCTGCACGCAGGAATAACAGATATTTAAAGAAATGGTATTATAATACCACATATTAACTAACTGAATTTAAAAGAAATATATAATATTTTCACATTTCTGTTGACGACGGTGGCGCAATCTTGCATAACTCTGCCACCAAAACGCTTTATAACAGGAAAAAAACAATGAAAACCTACTCAGCCAAACCGACGGACGTCGAGAAGAAATGGCTCCTGATCGATGCGGAAGGCATCGCTCTCGGCCGTCTCGCCAGCGTCATCGCCATGCGCCTGCGCGGCAAACACAAGCCGATGTACACCCCGCACATCGACTGCGGCGACAACGTCATCGTCATCAACGCGGAGAAAGTCCGCATCACGGGCCGCAAGAAGCAGAACGACGTGTTCTACTGGCACACCGGCTTCGCCGGCGGGATCAAGGGCCGCACCAAGGGCCAGATCCTCGACAGCGCCTATCCGGAACGCGTGATCGAGAACGCTGTGCGCCGCATGATGCCGAAGGAAAGCCCGCTCGCCCGTCAGCAAATGACGAACCTGCGCCTTTTCGCAGGGCCCAAACACGACCATGAAGCGCAAAATCCCGAAGTGCTCGACGTCGCCGCGATGAACCCCAAGAACAAGAGGGCCTGAACACAATGACCACCAAGACATCCTTTTCCGACCTCAAATCGGCCGTCGCGGATAAAGCGCCGGAACTCGCCGCAACCGCACCCGCCGAACGCGTGCAGAAGCTGGACGCCAAAGGCCGCGCCTACGGCACCGGCCGCCGCAAGGACGCCGTCGCGCGCGTCTGGGTCTCCCGCGGTTCGGGCAAGATCATCGTCAACGGCCGCGATCAGGTGCAGTACTTCGCCCGCGGCACGCAGCGCCTCGTCATCAACCAGCCCTTCGAACTGACCAACCGCATCGGCCAGTTCGACGTCATGTGCGTCGTCTCCGGCGGCGGGCTTTCGGGTCAGGCGGGCGCGGTGCGCCACGGCCTCTCCCGCGCGCTCGTCAACTTCGAGCCGGGCCTGCACCTGACGCTGAAGAAGGCAGGTCTCCTCACCCGCGACAGCCGCGTGGTCGAGCGTAAAAAGTACGGCCGGCACAAAGCCCGCCGCAGTACGCAGTGGGTCAAGCGTTAATCCGCTTTCTCCATCGACTGCTGTTCCAAAAAAGACGTCCGGTTCCGCCGGACGTCTTTTTTTATGCACGATGATCTCCACGGCGGTGGATTTTCTTTTTTAATGTGCTACGGCAAGTATTTTTTATATGAAGCTGATTTACATGAAAAATTGCATGATTTTAAATTATGTCAACGAGAAATGTACCTTAATAACGCATTGTAAAAGTTGAAGATTGCCTGAATTTAGGCCAAACTGCAGATTATTATTTATTTAACCGATTCAGCACATAAAAAGGCGTTCCCCGCATGAAAAAGCCCCGCATAGACAAATTGACGCTTGCCGTTGCAATCGCCAGCGTCTGCGCCCTCGCCTCCTGCAGCAATACGCTGAACGGGATCAAGGAGGACGCGCACAAC
>JAGXAX010000166.1 GCA_018971405.1 Alphaproteobacteria bacterium
TGAAAAAGAGCACGCGCTGGGAGGGGGTGAGTCCGTCTGCCTTGCGGAAGACGCGTTCCAGCAGCGCGGAGAGAAACCTGATCGTCCAGAACAGGATGGTGAAGGCGAAAAGGCTCTTGAAGACTAGCAAAAGCGACAGCCTGAAGTTTCCGATCGTGACGGCCGTCTTGCCCATGATCGTGGTGACGCGGTCGAGCCAGCCGACGATGTTCAGTGCCGCCATGCACCAGAGCGTCACGGCGAAAATGCGCGACCAGAAAAGGCTCTTGATGGCGTTCGAGGTCAGGCGTATGACGCCCCACGCCGTCGACAGGCTGGCGGCAGTGCGCAAGATATAGAACGGCAGCTTTGCGTTCTGCATGGCGATGGCCGCGAACCAGAGAAGAACGACGAGGGAAACCAGAAAAAATATTTCGCGGGAGGATTCATGGATGTAGAGGCGGTGCCGCTGATACGGCTTTTTCAGGCGGGTGCCCAGCCACGCGGCGCTGCGTCCGGCAAGGAGCTGCGCGAGGAAGAAGATCGCGGCGGCGATTGTGATCTGCAGCAGCGCATCCCATGAAACGACGTGGCTGAAGACCCAGTCCGATATGACGTCGAACCAGTGGCGAAGCCACGGGATATAGGGCTGCAGGTCTTTCATGCGGTATATCCTAGCATCGCGCCGCCTCTGTCGCCAGTCCCTGCAGGCCGACAAAGCCGGGGTAGGGATGGGTGATGACGAACGTGGGGATGCGCGCAAGATAGTCGCGGGAACGGCCCTTGTTCATGAAACTTTCGCGAAAACGGCTGGTTTTGAACCAGTCGCCGAGTTTCGTGACGATGCCGCCGGCGATATAGACCCCGCCGAATGCGCCGAGCGACAGGGCGACGTTGCCGGCAAGCGTGCCGAGGAGGTCTGCGAAGAGGTCGAGCGCCTCGACGCAGGCAGGGCATGATCTGTCCAGACCGGCCTTCGTGATGTCGGAGGGGTCGGCCTTGTCCGGTTTGATGCCGTCAAGCGCGCAAATCGCCTGATAGAGGTTGACGATGCCCTTGCCGGAGACAAGACGCTCGGCGGAAACATGGTGGTATTTTTCGCGTTTCAGTTCGGCGATGATGTTCCATTCCCGTTGCGTGTTGGCGCACATGGTGACGTGGCCGCCTTCGGTCGTCACCGGAATGGCGCGCCCCCGTTCGTCGAACACGACGGCGGCGACGCCGAGGCCGGTGCCGGGCCCGATGATGCCGACGGGCGCACCTTTTTGCGCCGCGCCTTCGCCGATTTGATAGTAATCCTCAGGTGAGAGCAACGGAACGCCGTGGGCGACGGCGGCAAAATCATTAATAACGCGCAGGCTTTTAAAGCCCATGTCGCTTTTGATTTTCTTTTGCGACATGACCCATGTGTGGTTGGGCATCTTGATCTCGTCGCCGAGGATGGGCGCGGCGACGGCAAATACCGCATGGGCCGCCGTGTGTTCGTATTTGCCGAGATAGGCTTTCGCGGCATCCGTCAGGCTGGCGTAGTCGGCGCAGGCGAAGACATCGATGTTCTCTACCGCGCCATCGGCGCCGACGGTGGCGAAGCGGGCGTTGGTGCCGCCGATGTCCGCGATAAGTGCACTCATCCCGGCTCTCCGAAGAATCCGCCGAATGCAGGCAGGACGAGTTTGTTTCTCTCAAGAGCGTAAGGCAGGCCATGGCCGTCGAGGGGCCGCGTCCCGTCTGGCAGGGTGTAATCTGCCTCCCTGTCGCCCATGTTGAACACGGCGATGAGGCCGTTGCGCGTGAAGGACAACACGTATTCGCGCGGTTCAAAAAAGCTGATGTCTCCGGACACGAGCGCCTGCTGCCGTGCCCGCCATTTGAGGAAGCTGCGGAAGAAGTTGAGCGGCGACCGGGCGTCTTTGTCCTGCGCGTCGACGGCTATGTCCTGATGTTCTTTCGGAACGGGCAGCCACGGCTCCGCGACGGAAAATCCGGCGTTGGGTTTCGCCTGCTCCCAAGGGAGCGGCGTGCGGCAGCCATCGCGGCCGACGTCTTCCGGCCAGGCGAATTTGCCGAAGGGATCCTGCATTTTTTCATACGGAATTTTGGCGTCTGTCAGGCCGAGTTCCTCACCTTGATAAACGAAAATCGTGCCCCACAAGCTGCATAGCAAGGCTTGCAGCATCTTCACCTGCCGCGTGTCGGGGCGGCTCTGTATCGCCCATCGCGTGGCGGCGCGTTTGGAGTCGTGGTTCGAAAAGGCCCATGACGGCCAGCTCTTCGCCCCTTTTTCACGGAACGCGCCCACCATGCTCTGGACGACGTCGGGGCCGTACCTTTCCGTCAGCAGCGAAAAGCTGTAGGCCGTGTGCAGCAGTCCTGGCGCGGTGTATTCGATGCACTGGGCGATGTTGTTGTCGTCGCCGATTTCCGCCACGGTCATGCGGTCATCGTATGCGTCGACGAGGGCGCGTAACCGGCGGAGGAAGTCGAGATTCTCCGGCTGCGACTTGTCGTAGAGATGCCGCTGCATGTCGTAGGTGTGCCGGAAGTTCCTGTCCGGCGTCCGTTCATTTTCCGGCCGCGAGGGATTGTCGCGCAAATAGGCATCCTGAATGCAATGGTTGACAGCGTCGAGGCGAAAGCCGTCCACGCCCTTATCGAGCCAGAATTTCGCGACGCCGAGCAGCGCGTCCTGCACCTCCGGATTGCGGACGTTGAGGTCCGGCTGCGCGCTCAGGAACTGGTGCAGGTAATATTGCCCGCGTCGCGAGCAGAAACGCCACGCCTGCCCGCCGAAAACGGACTGCCAGTTGTTGGGCGGCGTACCGTCCGGCTTCGCGTCTGCCCAGACGTACCAGTCGGCTTTCGGGTTGACCCTGTCCTTGCGGCTTTCGAGGAACCATGGATGCTTGTCGGATGTGTGATTGAGCACGAGGTCGATGACCAGTTTGAGACCGCGGGCGTGCATGCCATCGAGTAGGGCGTCGAAATCCTCCATGGTGCCGAACATCGGGTCGATGGCGCAGTAGTCCTCGATGTCGTAGCCAAAATCAACCATGGGCGACTTGTAGAAAGGCGATATCCAGATGCCGCTGACGCCGAGCGAGGCAATATAGTCAAGCTTCTCCGTGATTCCGGGCAAGTCGCCGATGCCGTCGCCGTTGCTGTCTTTGAAGCTGCGCGGGTATATTTGATACAATACAGCTCCGCGCCACCAGTCCGTGTTATTCATGAGTCTTTTTTGCCAAATCCGATATTTTGCGGCGGTTGCAATTTCATTGTAATGCCTGAAGATTTTAAGTAGCTTTTCCCCTGATTGTCCACGCTTAAATGACCTCATTTATAATCTGGAAATAAGAACATGAAAACCATTACATTCGGCGGACTGGATTTCGACTTTTCAAGAACGGACGTCAGTAAAAAACAGCTGGCGGATTTAATGGAGCTGGCGCGCGCGCGCGATTTTTCTGGGCGACGTAAAGCCATGTTCTCCGGCGCGAAAATCAACACGACGAGCGACTGGGCGGTGCTGCATACGGCGCTCAGGGCGAAGAAGAGCGAAAAGGTTTATGTCGACGGCCGGAATGTCGTCGCGGACGTGCATGCGGAACTGGAACGGATGGCGGCCTTCTCCGAAAAAGTGAGGTGCGGCAGAAAAATCACCGATATCGTCCATATCGGCATCGGCGGCAGCCTGCTGGGGCCGAAAATGGTCACGCGCGCGCTGGAGGCCCATCACATGCCGCACCTCAAGGCGCATTTTGTCTCGGATGATGTGCAGGGCGTGCTGAAAACCCTGTCTCCCGCCACCACGTTGTTTGTGGTTGTCTCAAAAACATTTACCACACCGGAGACGCTGGGGCAGGCGGAGATCGCACGGAAATGGGCGAACGGAAAAAGCGTCTTCGTCGCGGTCACGGCAAATCCCGCGACGGCGGCGCAGTGGGGCGTGGAGGAAGAAAGCACGTTCCGGTTTTGGGACTGGGTCGGCGGGCGCTACAGCACATGGTCGGCGGTCGGCATCACGCCGATGATCATGGCGGGCGTGAAGAACTTTTATAAATTCCTCGAAGGCGGGCGCAAGATCGACGCGCATTTCAAAAAGGCCCCGCTGACGAAAAACATCCCCGTCATGATGGCGCTGATCGGAATGGCGCACCGCAATTTCTTCAAATATCTTGCCTATGCGTCGATCCCTTATCCGCCGCAACTGGAGTTTTTCCCCGCGTGGCTGCAACAGCTGGACATGGAGAGCAACGGCAAGTCGGTGGAACTGAGCGGCAGGCGCGTGAAAGGCGCGACGGGGCCGGTGGTGTTCGG
>JAGXAX010000167.1 GCA_018971405.1 Alphaproteobacteria bacterium
CCAAGGCGCGCAATATCGCCGAATTCCGCCTGCGCAAGAAACGCGCCCTTGCCGCCGCCAAGACCAAGAGCGGTCGCGGCGGTCTCGACCAGATGATCAGCGAAATCCAGGCCGGCGTCGCCAAGAACCTGCCCGTCGTCATCAAGGGCGATGTGCACGGCTCCGTCGAGGCCATCGCCTCCGCGCTCAACAAGCTGACCGAGGAAAACGCCGAAGTGAAGGTGCAGGTGCTGCATTCGGGCGTCGGCGCGATCACCGAATCCGATGTCACGCTTGCCAACGCCTCCAAGGCGCTGATCATCGGCTTTAACGTCCGCACCAGTCCGCAGGCGCGCGACCTCGCCAAGCGCGACAACGTCGAGATCCGCTATTATTCGATCATCTATGAAGTCATCGACGAGGTGAAACAATTGCTCGGCGGCCTGCTCTCGCCGGACGTCAAGGAAAAGTTCATCGGCTACGCCGAAATCCGCAAGGTCTTCAACGTCAGCAAGGCGGGCAAGATCGCGGGCTGCTTCGTCACCGAAGGGCTCGTCAAGCGCGGCGCGAAAGTCAGGCTGCTCCGCGACAACATCGTCATTCACGAAGGCACGCTCAAGACGCTCCGCCGCTTCAAGGACGAAGTGCGCGAAGTGCAGAAGGGCTACGAGTGCGGCATGGCGTTCGAGAACTATGACGACATCAAGGAAGGCGACGTGATCGAGGCCTTCGAGATGGAAGAAACGGAACGCAAGCTGGCCTGAAGACAATGAGAAAATCACGTCCACACGCCGGCCGCACCGCGCCGGGCCAGCGCCAGCTTCGCGTCGCCGAGCAGATCCGCCACCTGCTGGTCGAAACCCTGCACCGCGGCAGCTTCCACGACCCCGTCCTGCTGGAGGCGCACCGCGTCACCGTCACGGCCGTGGAGATCGGCCCCGACCTCAAGCACGCGACCGCCTACGTCATGCCGCTCGGCGGCAAGGACACGGAAGAGACGCTCGACGCGCTCAACCGTTCCGCCGGATATTTCAGGAGCGAACTCGCACCCAAGATGGACCTGCGCTACATCCCGCGCATCACCTTCAAGATCGACCGCAGCTTCGACGAGGCCGAGCGCATCGAAAACCTGCTGAAGCAGGACCGCGTAAGACGGGATGTGGAGAAGAAAGAGCGCCCGCTTCATGAAGAGGACGAGACATGAAACAAAAGGCCCTTTCGGATATCTTCAACATGGTGTCCTCCACCCGCAGAAGAAAATGGTTTATAGCAAGGTTTACCCCCCTCGCCGTCAGCGATGCCGTCCGGTTGAACGGGCTTGTCAAAGAAGCGCTGAAATCTCCCCAGGAACCGGCGGACGCGGCTGTGCGCAATGCTCTGAAGAAGTCTGACCGGCTTTTCAAAAAATACGAAAACATGCCTGAAACGACATTGCAGCTTGCCGAGACCATTCCGTTTGGGTTCCCTTATTCCGCCGACGCGGGAGACCGGATAATTTCCATGGGTGATGTATCCATGGTGTACAGGAATTTGCCCAATCCGGAACGCCCCAAAACATTAAAAAAAATCCAGAGCGGCCTTTATAAAGCCCTGAAACGTCATGCCCCGCAATAAAAAAGGCGTTGCCGTCAACGGCTGGCTCAACATCGACAAGCCGCAAGGCCTCACCTCGACGCAGGTCATCGGCCGCGTGCGGCGCGTCCTGCACGCACAGAAGCTCGGCCACGCCGGCACGCTCGATCCGCTCGCCACCGGTGTCCTGCCGATCGCGCTCGGCGAAGCGACCAAAACCATCCCCTTCGCGCAGGACCGCGACAAGGTCTATGAATTCACTGTCGCCTGGGGCGAAGCGCGCAATACCGACGACGGCGAAGGCGAAGTCACGCAAACCTCCGACAAGCGCCCGACGGCGGACGAAATCACCGCGATTATCCCGCGCTTCATCGGCGACATCGAGCAGACGCCGCCCAAGTTCTCCGCCATCAAGATCGACGGCCAGCGCGCCTACGATATTTCCCGCGCCGGCAACGATGTGGAGATCAAGTCCCGCATCGTTTCCATCTACGATTTGCGCCTCACCGGCGCCACGGCAGACACGGCGACCTTCGAAATGGAGTGCGGCAAAGGCACCTATGTCCGCGCCCTCGCCCGCGATATGGGCTTGATTTTAGGCTGTTTTGGCTATGTCTCGTCGCTCCGGCGGCTTGCCGTAGGCCCTTTCGGAGCCGAAAACGCGATTTCGCTGGACGTATTCGAGAAAATGGTGCAATCTGCCGAGCCTGATCGGTATCTGTTGCCTGTCGAGACAGTGCTGGACGACATCCCGGCCCTCGCCCTGACGGACGACGAGATCAGCCGCATCAAGCAGGGCCAGACCATCCGGCTTCTGTCGCGTCAGGACATTGGCCGCCTCGATATCGCGGGCATCGACGACATGACGGACCTGATACTGGCCATCGGCGACAACAAGCCGCTTGCCCTCCTCGAAAGAGACGGCATTGAACTGCATCCGGTGCGCGTGTTCAACCTCTAACTCTATAAAGGAGTATGCGATGTCGATTGAGAAAAAAGAAAAACAGGCGCTGATCAAGAAATACGCGACCACGCCGAAGGACACAGGTTCGCCGGAAGTGCAGATCGCTATTCTGACCGGCCGTATCAAGAACCTGACCGAGCACATGAAGACTCACAAAAAGGACACCGGCAGCCGCCGCGGCCTCCTCACCATGGTGAGCAACCGCCGCAGCCTTCTGAAATACATCAAGACGGTCGATCCGAAGCGCTATGAAACGCTGATCGACAGCCTCGGCCTGCGCGGTTAAGCGGCGCGGAACTGAACAAAAAGCCGCCTTGCAAAAGGCGGCTTTTTTGCGCGCGCGAACCCCCTACCTGAACATGACGAAGAACAGCAGAACGGAAAAGACGCAGCCGGCGATAGAAAAATACTTCTCGTGCCGCACAACCCAAGCGCCGAGGTTCGCCATCTCCTGAAGAATGGCGGCATTTATTTTGTCTTTATACTTCACGACGGCTTTTTCGACGACAAACGGCACCAGCATCAGCGCGACCAGCACGTTGGCGCAGAAGCGGAGCAGCAGCCCGCCGGGGCTCAACGGCAGCAGCAGCGTGAAAAGCGCGGCCGCAAGGCTATAGACGAAGAACGCCGTCAGCGCGTCGCAATAGATGGTCTTCCTCAGGAAACCGTCCAGCTTTTCAAGATAGCCGTCCGACTTGTCCACCAGATTGAACAAGGGGTCGTCCGGCTTGCGGACGCGCCACCTGCTCAGGTAACGCGCGCTTAAGCCGACGAGCAGAATCAGCGTGATCAGGGCCATGGCATCATCCTTTTCCCAGAGGTGAACGACTTTTATAATTATACCTCAACCCCGTCTTCTTGTCAGCGGGTCTAATCAAGGGAGGATTTTATTTGCTGTAATAGCATGTGTGCCTGCTGCTTTTCGCGTGCGTAGGGCGTTCTGGCGATATAGGCTTCCAGCGCGGCTACGGCCTCAGCACCCTGCCCCAGCTTGGCATGGAGTACGCCTTTGTCGAGATAAATCCGGTATTCATCGGGCGAAAAAGCGCCAATCGCGTCGGCCGCGCGGATGGCAGCGGCGTAATCCTCCCCGTCGATGAGGCGTTTCTTGAGGTTGTTTTCCAGCCGCACGAGAACCTCGCGGCTGGAAACGGCGTTGTAATAGTCGTGCGAGAGCTCGGCCTTTTTGCCGACGACGGACTTCAGGAGGTCGCGTAAATTAGCGGCATCCATCACGCGGCCTTCGTCGAACGGATCGAGAATGACGCGGTCGCCGCCCCGCTCCAGCCGCACCAGAAAATGCCCGGGGAAGCTCAAACCTTCGCACTCCCATCCCATGCCCCGCGCCATAACGAGGTAAAGGATGCCGAGCGATATGGGCAGGCCCTTGCGCCGCTCGATGACGCGGATGAAATTGACGTTCTGGATGTCGTCGTAATTTTTCCGGTCGCCCGCGTAGCCTTGCTCCTCATGGAGAACCTTGCGCAGGATTTCCACGCGCAACGCGAGATCGTCGGCAGCGCCCGCCAGCAGGCGCGCGGCATATTCTTCCCGCGCCTGCTCAGAAATTTTGCGCAAGTGCTGGCGGTAGCGGCCGACGTGTACGCCGGGCAGGAAAATCAGCCCCAGCGCCAGCGCCGCCTCGGCAAGGTCGATCTCGCCATCCGCCATGCCGCCGATATGCCGGAGATACGAGAGAGCTTCGTCCGCTGTCT
>JAGXAX010000168.1 GCA_018971405.1 Alphaproteobacteria bacterium
AAACGGCGGCGGGCCTTATGGGCGTGCTGATCGACGTCATGGGCCACGGGCGGCAGGCGAAGTTCTTCTCTTACGTCTACGCGGGCTATCTGCGCAGCCTGTTCCAGATGTACGCGGGCACGCTCGACGCGGGGCGCTTCCTGCGCTGCCTCTCGCAGTCCGTGGCCGGCGACCCTTTGCTCGAAGCCACGATCATGACCTGCCAGTGCTTCCAGCTATTCCCCGAAGGGCTTTTGAAGATCGCCTCGGCGGGGCATCCCTGCCCCATCCTGATCCGCGACCGCAAGGCCGAAGTGCTCGACGTGATGGGACCGCTGCCGGGGCTGGCCGGCGACGGCCTCTACGACATGAAATCGTTCCGGATGCGGCCGTGCGACAGGGTC
Source organism: Alphaproteobacteria bacterium (assembly GCA_018971405.1). Taxonomy (GTDB): domain Bacteria; phylum Pseudomonadota; class Alphaproteobacteria; order Micavibrionales; family UBA2020; genus PALSA-926. The sequence goes on from JAGXAX010000168.1 coordinate 384, forward strand.
TTGTTCATGACCGACGGATTCCTCGAAGCCTTCGACCGGCGCGGGCACGCGGCGGAGGCGCTGCTCGCCTGCATCCACGCCGCGCCGCAAGGGCCGACGGAGGAATATCTCTGGCGGGCGTTCGAGGCGCAGGCGCGAAAGCAAGGCAACACCGCGGACGACGCCACCATCATCGTCGCGGAATACGGAGGGGCACCATGAACATCAGCAACAGGATCGAAATAGAAAACAGCGCGTCTTCCTCGGTGATCCGCTTTTTCGGTTTCATCGACGCCGCCGTGACGGAAGAGGCGCGCGGCGTCATCGCCGCAAAGATCCCCGAAGACTGCCGCAACGTCATCGTCGACCTCGCCAAAGTGGAATTCCTCGACAGCCACGGCGTCGGCATGTTCGTCTCACTGCTCAAGAAGGCGCACAAGAACGGCGGACGGCTGTTTTTCATCGCCGCCGAAGGGCAGCCCGCCGCGGTGCTGAACATCGTCGGCTTCAACAGCACGCTCGTCACCTACTGCCAGACCTTGCAGCAGGCCAGAGCGCTGGCCGCGGCGCAGAAAAGCCCGTCAAACGCGCTTTGAGGGGAAGCCGCTCTCGCACGCCCAGACGCCCAGCAGCCCGCCCAGAACCAGCGCCAGAAGCAGCCCGTTGGGGAAGAGCGCCGCACCGCTGATGCTCCCGACGGCGTAAACGCCGTTTTTCCTGACGCCGATCCAGTCGCTTCCGCCGAAAGACCCGGCAGACGCGGCGACCCGTTTCAGGGAAAAGCGCGGCTCTTCGCCGTACCAGATCATCGCGCCGCGGGTCTTGTCCACCAGCGGCGCGAGCTTTTGCTCCGTCGTGTGGACGTCGGAAAACTCGCGGCTCACGCCCGTGCCGACAATGGCGAAAGCGCTCTTTTTCCCGTTGCCGAAACGGTAAACGCCGTTGCCGTCCGCCGTCACCGTTGCACTGACCCAGCCATTTTTTCCCGCCGCGGCCAGAGAAATGTTTTCGGTCTTTCCGTCGGGGCGCGTCAGCGTGACGGGCAGCGGCGGCGGCGCGAGGTCGCGCTCGGAAACCGTGATCGTGCCGCCGTGCACCTCCGCCCTGATATAATCCGGCTCCAGCGACGGCTCCTTCATCAGCCAGTGGGCGACGCGGCGCAGCAGCCCGACATAGGGCCCGCCGCCGTCAATACCTTTCGCCCACATCCACGCATTGTCAGACGTCAGCACCGCGACGCGCCCCTTGCCGGCCTGATCAAGCACCAGCAGCGGGTCTCCGTGAAGCCCCGTCATCAACGTATCGCCGCGCGTCTTCGAGACGTCCGCCTGCGTCAGCCACCGCCCCCACGGCGCCGCGCCCGCATCCTCCTGCAAACCGGCGGTGACCGGATGCCGCTCTCCGTCCTGCGTCAGCTGCGGCGCATAAGCGCCTTGCAGAAGGCCGTAGGGCTCTTCCGGCGCGACGGGCAGGATGGGGGCGAGCGGCGAGCGGAAAAGGCTTACCTCGCGCCGGTCGCCGCCCAGCTCCATCAGGAACGCGCCGCCGTTTTGCACATACTTGGCGAGATTGGCGAAGTACTGCGGCAGCAACAGCCCGTATTGCGCGTAGTCGTCGAAGACGATGAGGTCGAAGGCGTTTATCTTCTTGTCGAACAGCTCCCCGACCGGAAAGGCGATCAGCGACATCTGGCCGGGCGGCGTCGGGTCGAACGAATCCGGCGACCGCAGGATGGTGAAATGCACGAGGTCGATCGACGGGTCGGATTTCAAAAGGTCGCGCCACGCCCGCTCGCCGATATGAGGCCTGCCGGAGACGAGCAGAACCTTCAGCCGGTCGCGCACGCCGTTGACGATGACGTCGGCCGTGTTGTTGAGAGCGGTGAGTTCGCCCTTCTCCGGCGGCACGGAGAACTCGAAGACGTTCTGGCCGGAATGCCCGAGCCTGAAGGTGAAGCTCTGCGTCACGCCCGGCATGATCGTCCTTGTGCCGGCGGGCTTCCCGTCCTGCGCGACGTCGAGCGTGACAGGCCCCGCAGGCCCCCTGCCCGCATCATCGACCCTGACCCTGATCGTCACGGACTTGCTCAGGAGCCCGTATTCCGGCGCGGAGACGATGGTGACGCGGCGGTCGAACTCGCCCTTCTTTCCGGTGAGGACGACGCTGAACGGCGCGAGCTTTTCCCACGGGCCGATGTCCTGCGGCACGTCATGCACCTCGCCGTCAGTGATGAACACCGTGCCCGCGATGCGCGACAGCGGCAGGCCGGAGAGGCTGTCGCGCAAAACCGAAAACAGCTCCGTGTCCTGATTGTGGAGGCTCGCCGGATCCCGCCCCGCGTGAATGACGACCGGCTGCACGTCCGGCATGGATTTCAGTTCGTCCTTGATATGCGCGAGGATTTTCCGCGCCGTTTTGTCACGATTCGCGATTTTTTCGCTTGGCGAGTCGTCATCGACGATAACAAGCTTGTCCGGCAGGGGCTTGCGCGTTTCGCGGACGAGGAAAGGGTCGAGCAGCAGCAGCGCGAGCAGCGCGAAAAACAGCGCGCGCGCATAAAAATCCGGCGCATGCTTCCAGCGCGCGGCCAGCGCGACGACCGCGGCGAACCCCGCCACCACGGCCAGCAGCGCGTAAGGCAGAAGCGGCGACAGCTGGAGCGACGCGTTCATTGCCCGAGCCTCCTGAGGATGTAAGGCGTGTGAATCTGGTCCGCCTTGTAGTTGCCGGTGAGCGCGACCATGACGAGGTTGATGCCGAAACGGTAAGCCATTTCGCGCTGCGCCTCGCCGCCCGGCTGGACGAGATAACGCGCGCGGTCGCCGTTGTCTTCCGACCACGCCGCCGCCCAGTTATTGCCGCCGATCGCCACGGCGGTCACGCCGTCGTGCAGCGGACCCGGCTCTTTTTCCACCCACACTGCGCCGCCGTCGTACTGGCCGGGGAAGTCACGTAGCAGGTAGAAACTTTTGGTGAGGATATTGCCCTTTCCTGCCGGCGCGAGCGCGGGCATGTCGATGTCGCGCGTGAGGCGGCGCAGCGCGCGCAGGCCCGGCGTCGATCCGGTATCGCTGCCGAATTGCCCGTCCTGCGTGTCGAACAAAATCAATCCGCCCTGATTGATGTAGTTCTGGATGTTCGACGCGGCGCGGCTGTCGAGGTCCGGCTCGGCGGAGGTCATCGGCCAGTAGATCACCGGGTAAAAAGCAAGATCGTCCTTGTCAGGGTCGACGCCGACGACGCCCTCCACCCGCGCCGCCGTGCGCAAGCTGAGTTCTTCGCCCAGCCCTTGCAGCCCGTCCCGGCTTAAATGATCGATGGCGGCGTCGCCTGTTTTGATGTAGGCGAGATAAAGGCCGGAGGCAAGGTCTTCCGGCGTCGGCGCGTCGGCGCGCGCGGGCGCCGCGGCAAGGAACAACGCAAGAAAAACCATCAGTCCGCGCAGGCGCAAGGCCGCAAACGTGTCGGCCAGCAACAGCAGGATCGCCCACTTGAGCAGCGGAGATTTCAGGTCATCCCCGCCGGTTCTCGTGTAAGGCTCGACCGCGACCGACGGCGGGATATCGTCCAGCGGCTGCATGCGCGGCAGCGCGGCGCCGAGATTGAAGGCGGAATAATCCAGCGCGCCGCCGTAAAGGCCGGGCGGCGTCTGCGGCGACGGGAAGAAATTTTCCCGCGGCGCGATGTTTTTTACGATCGCATTGTCGTCCGGCGGGGCGAGGCGCCCGAAACCGTTGAGCAAAGCCAAGGGCGGCAGCGTCGTTTGCGCCTTGTAGCCCGCGATGCCGTTGCTCAAATCCACCATCCGCCGCAGCGCCGCGACATAGAGGCCGGAGTAGCAGAAGTTCGACCAC
>JAGXAX010000002.1 GCA_018971405.1 Alphaproteobacteria bacterium
AAGCGTGCCGGCGGCCTGTTGTATCTGCTCTTGTTCGTCATCGTCGCGGCGGCAGGCGCGTTCTGGTACATGCGCTATCATAAAGCCGCAGTCCCGGCTGTCGCGCGCAGCGGCGTGGGGTACGGGGCGCAAGACCGGATGAAGCTGGACAAACTGATCGAGCAGGGAGACAAGAAATGACCGACACGCCGAAGAAACGCCGTCTGGAAGGGCGCGTCGCGCTGGTCACGGGCGCGAGCCGCGGCATCGGCGCCGCCGTCGCCAGGGCCTTTTCGGCGGAGGGCGCGCATGTGATTTTGGCGGCACGCACGGTCGGCGGGCTTGAGGCCGTGGATGACGCCATTCAGGCGGCGGGCGGCACGGCGACGCTTCTGCCGCTTGATCTTTCCAAGTTCGAGCAGATCGCGGAGCTTGGCCCCGCGCTGGCGAACAAGTTCAAACGCCTCGACATCCTCGTCGCCAACGCGGGCATTCTGGGTGGATTGAGCCCCGTCGCCATGTCCGACCCGAAGACGTGGGAGCAGACGTTCCGCATCAACGTGCTGGCGAATTACCACCTCATCCGCACGCTCGACCCGCTCTTGCGCGGCAGCGACGCGGGGCGCGCGATCTTCGTCACCTCCCGCGCGGCGCACGCGCACAAGGCCTTCTGGGGCGCTTATGCGGCAAGCAAGGCGGCGCTGGAGGAAATGGCGGCGGTTTATGCCGACGAGGTCGCCTACAGCAAGCTCAAGGTGAACGTTCTTGATCCCGGCGTCGTGCGCACGGCGATGCGCGCCGAGGCGTATCCGGGCGAAGACCCGACGACGCTGCCGCCGCCGGAAAGCATCGTCGAAAGTTTCATCCGCCTTGCCGCGCCGTCACTGGCGGAAACCGGACAAATCATACGTGCCGCATGAGCATCGCCAATCCCTACACGCGGGGAACGACGGCAGTTGAAATCCGCAACAGGGGCCTGCGGCGGCAGGTGACGATGGCAAGCCTCGGCGTGGCCATCGTTCTGATCGCGGCGAAGCTTGCCGCCTACATGATCACCGATTCCGTCAGCGTGATGACGTCGCTGCTCGATTCGACCTTCGACGCGCTGGCCTCGACTGTGACGCTGGTCAGCGTCCTGCACGCGATGACGCCCGCCGACGAAGAACACCGTTTCGGCCACGGAAAGGTCGAGGCGCTGGCGGCGATGGGGCAGTCGCTGTTCATCTTCGGTTCCGCTGCGTACCTTTTGTTCGAGTCCATGCACCGCTCTCTCCATCCGCAGCCGGTGAAATCGGCGCTCATAGGCATTGGCGTGATGCTGCTTTCCGTCGTGCTGACGGTTTTTCTCGTGACGTTCCAGAAATACGTGGTCCGGCGGACGGGGTCGGTGGCGATCAGCGCCGACCACCTGCATTACAAGGGCGACCTCCTGATGAACGGCGGCGTTTTATGCGCGCTGGCGCTCGGATATTTCAGCGGCTGGCCCTATTACGACCCGCTGTTCGCTGCGGGGATCTCGCTCGTCCTGCTCGGCGGCGCATGGCGGATCAGCCGTGAATCCTACGGCATCCTGATGGACAGGGAACTGTCGGACGCCGAGCGGACGAAGATCGAGGCGCTGGTCATGGCGCACCCGCAGGCGCGGGCGGTGCACGATCTCCGTACCCGCCAGAGCGGGCAGCGTGTCTTTATCGAGTTTCATCTGGAGCTGGACGGCGATCTGCCGCTCAGAAAAGCCCACGACGTGACGGAAGAGCTGGAGCGCGCGCTCTACGAGGCCTTCCCGAAGGCGGAAGTGCTGATCCATCAGGAGCCGGCGGGGCTGCATGATCACCGCCTCGACGACGACCTGAAAGCTCAGTCCGCGTAAGGGTTCTTGCTCGCCTTGACGATGAATCGCACCGGCGTCGCGGGAATGTCGAAATCGCGGCGCAGGTTGTTGATGAGATAGCGCTTGTGCGTCTCGGGATAATCGTCCGCGCGGCCGACCCAGAGCGCGAAGGTCGGCGGGCGCGCCTTGATCTGCGTTATGTAGCGCAGGCGGTTCGGGCGGCCGTGCACCAGCGGCGCGGGGTTCTGCTCCTCCATCGCGGAGAGCCAGCGGTTGAGACGGCCGGTCGGCACGCGCTTGTTCCAGAGGTCGTAGGTGTCGAGAACGGCCTGCATCAGCTGGTCGAGGCGCGTGCCGTTTTTGGCGGAGATGGTGACGGTTTTCACGTCGCGCACCTGCGCAAGGCTGGTGTCGAGCTGGTATTCGATCTCCTCCAGCAGCTTCTCGCGGTGCTTGACCGCGTCCCACTTGTTGACGGCGATGACGACGGCGCGGCCTTCCTCGATGGCGTGGCTGAGGATGGCGAGATCCTGCCGTTCGAACATCGTCTCCGCGTCCAGCACCATGACGACGACCTGCGCAAGACGGATGGCGCGGAGCGTGTCGTCCACCGACATTTTCTCGATGACGTTGACGACGCGCGACTTGCGGCGCAGGCCCGCCGTGTCGACAAGGCGCAGTTTTCGCCCGCCGTATTCCCAGTCCACGTGCACGGCGTCGCGGGTGATGCCCGCTTCGGGGCCGGTCATCGAGCGCTCCTCGCCGAGCAGCGCGTTGAGCAGGGTCGATTTGCCGACGTTGGGGCGGCCGACGATGGCGACTTTTATGGGGTTTTCCTTGTCGTCCTCTTCGTCCGCGCGGTCGCCGAAGCCGGTGCCGTCGCCTTCCTTGTACAGCTCGAAATATTTTTCGAGGTCTTCCGTTTCCGCCTCCTCGGCCGCCGCAGCTTCCGCTTCGGCGTCGATGTGCGGGCGCAGCAGGGCGTAAAGCTCGTCGAGGCCCTGTCCGTGTTCGGCGGAAATGGCGATCGGTTCGCCGAGGCCGAGCTCATAGGCCTCGTACATGCCGGAGATGCCGGTCTTGCTCTCGCATTTGTTGGCGATCAGCGCAGTCGGCATGTTCTGTTTCCTGAGCCAGTCGGCGAAGTGCCTGTCCATCGCCGTGATGCCGGCGCGCGCGTCGATGACCAGCAGCGCCATGTCGGCGCGTTCCAGCGCCCGCTCGGTCTGCTGGCGCATGCGGGCGGGGATGGAGGCGTCAAAGCTTTCCTCCAGTCCCGCCGTATCGATGACCTTGAAGTTGAGGTCGGAGAGATGCCCGTCCGCCTCGCGCCAGTCGCGCGTCAGGCCGGGCGTGTCGTGCACGAGCGCGAGTTTTTTGCCGACGAGGCGGTTGAAGAGCGTCGATTTCCCGACATTCGGGCGCCCGATGATCGCGACGGTGAATGTCATGGCGTTCTTTCTTTAACGGTAAGCGACGAGGGCGCCGCCGTCTGTCAGGACCAGCAGCGTGTTGTCGGCGACGACCGGCGGAACGAGGACCTTGCCCGGCAGTTCGGTGTTGCGGGTGATTTTTCCGCTTTGCGGATCGACCTCGACCAGATGCCCGTCGCTGCTCGCGGCGAGCAGGCGACCGCCGGCGAGAACGGGCCCCGCCCAGACGACGGTCTTGTTCTTGTCGTCGCCCTGATATTCCGGCAGCTGCGTGACCCAGCGGATGCCGCCGTCGGCAAGGGCGAGGGCGACGAGCTTTTGCCCCGTGGTGATGACGAACATATTGTCGCCCGCAACCCAGGGCATGTTCGCGCTGCCGATGTCGTTCTGCCAGAGGCGCTGGCCGGTAGTTTCGTTGAAGGCGACCATGTGGCCGCTATAGCTGGCGGCGTAGACGACGCCCTGATTGATGACCGGCTGGCTGATGTCGTCGATCGGCGCGAGCAGGCCGTTGCTGTTGACGGCGGATATGTTGTCCTGCCATAGCACTTGCCCGTTCGTCGCGTTGAGGCCGAGGATCTCGCCGGAGGATTGCGGCAGGATGATGGCGGTGTCGTCCGCCGCGGGGGAGATGGAGGCGAGCAGGCTGGTCGTCTGCGGAACGCCGGTGTAGCTCCAGGTCGCGGTGCCGTCGGCGGCGGAGAAGACCAGCAGGCGGTTGTCGATGGTGACGACGTAGACGCTGCCGTTCACGACCGTCGGCGCGGATTGCGACGGGGTCTGCAGCGCCGTGCGCCACAGTGTGGCGCCGGTCGCGGCGTCGAAGCAGGCGAGCTGGCCGTAGCCGTTGGTGACGTAGAGCTTGCCGCCGTCGTAGGCGATGCCGCCGCCGACGCCGCCGGTTTCTTCCGACCCTTTGGGCAGCGACGACTTATGCCATTTTTTCGCGCCGCCGGCGATGTCGAAGGCCGCAAGCGTGCCTTCCGTATCCAGAGTGAAGACCATGCCGCCGCCGACCACGGGCTGGGTGATGAGCGGGTCGCGGCTGTTGCCGCCGTCGCCGATGGAGGATTTCCACGCCTCTTTCAGGTTGCCGCCGAGCGTGGGCTGGCCCATCACGTGGTTGGGGTAGCCGCCGACCTGCGGCCAGAACATGTTCGCCCAGGGGGCGGGCAGGACGAGAGGCGTCTGCTGCAGCGCAGGGCTGGGCTCAAGCTGCTGCTGCAATTGCAGGAGGGAGATGCGCGTGCCTTTCAGCGGGGGCAGGTCGTCGTCGCTGCTGAACATGCCCTCGATCTTCGCGCAGGCGCCCAGCAGCAGAAAGGCGGGCAGGACGGCGAGAAGGATCAGTTTTCTTTTTAGCGGAGTTTTTTTCATGAAAGCGCCCTGTTTTTTCAGGATTTCCGGTTGGCCTTGGCGTCGGCGATATAAAGCGCGTGCAGGCTGAAGGCGCGCTGGCGCTCGTCATCGGGCGCGCCGGGGTCGGCGGCGATGGCGGCCATGAGGTCGGCGGCCTTTTGCATGTCGCCCTGCCGTGCGGCGAGGAGCGCCTGCATTTCGCGCGCCGTGTAGCGCCAGACGCAATCGGACGCGGCGAGCGGCGCGAGTTCTGCCGCGAGTTGTGCCGCAGGCGCGGTGTCGAGGCGCAGGCTGATGCTGTGGATGCGCGCGAGATCGCGCCAGACTTTGGCGATGCCGGAAGTGCCGGAGATCTGCGCATAAAGGGCGACGGCTTTGTCTTTCTGGTTGTTGTCGATGTAATTGTCGGCGGCGATGAAGCGCGCTATCATGGCGTGGTCTTTATCGGCGGTGGCGGCGAATTGCTCCAGCTTTTGGTAGTTCGTGGCGTCGACGGTCAGGGCGAGTTCGGTCGTGGCTCTCGTGTTCTGCGTGAAGGCGCGCTGCCGCATGAAGGACATGAAGGCCGTGAGGACGATCGCGCCGATCGCGCCGCCGATGATCCATGAACCGTTTTCTTTCCAAAACCTGGCGAGGTTTTCGCGGCGGAGGTCTTCGCTGATCTCGTCAAAAATATCGGCCATGGCCTTTTGGCTCCGTGCGGTTAATTTATCTGTTATTTCAGCAGACTAACTGACCAAAACCATCCGCATGAGTCAAGAAAAACCCCGTTTCGGGGCAGTCATTCTTTTACTTTATGGCAAATTATTGAAAAACGGCGCCGGATCAGGGCTTTCCAGCACTATATCGGCCTTGATCTGGTGGCGAAACCATGTCGTTTGCCGCTTGGCATAATTGCGGGTGGATTGCTGCGCCAGACGGGTCGCCTCTTCGCGTGTGGCCTGCCCGGCGATATGTGCTTTCAGTTCCGGATACCCTAAGGCTTTGGAAAGCGCCATGCCGTCCGTTTCCTTTTCCATGAAAGCCTTCGCCTCCTCCAGCGCGCCTGCTTCCAGCATCTTTCCGAATCTCCCGTCGCAGGCGGCATAAAGCGTTTCGCGCGGCGGCAGCAGCGTCACGGTCAGAAACGCAAGATCGGCGGGCGGTTTGACGCGCGGCGCGGCCTGCCATGTGGAGAGGCTTTTGCCGGTCGCCGCCAGCACTTCCCATGCGCGCACCAGCCGTTGGGTGTTGAAGGGGTCGAGCTTTGCCGCGGTTTCGGGGTCGCGGCGGGCAAGTTCGGCGTGAAAGGCGGGATGTCCCAGTTCTTTTTGCAGCGCGATCGCCTCCTGCCGGAAGGACTCCGGCACGTCGGGGATGGGGCTGATGCCCTCCAGCAGCGTCTTGATGTAAAAACCGGTTCCGCCGACAATCACGGGCAATCTGCCTTCGGCCTGCGCCGCACGGATTTCGCCGATCGCCATGTTCGTCCAGCGCGCCGCCGAGCAAACCTCGTCCGGCGGCAGCGCGGCGTAGAGGCGGTGCGGAACTTCCGCTTTTTCCTCCGCCGACGGCTGCGCCGTCAGGAGCGGCAGGCCGTCGTAGACCTGCATCGAGTCGGCGTTGATGACGACGCCGTTTCGTGCCGCCGTGACGGCGAGCGCGAGGCCGGACTTGCCGCTGGCGGTCGGCCCGCCGATGACAAGAACGGTTCCAGCGCGGGCCGTCATTTTTTCGCGAACTTCAGCGCGACGAAGCGCATGTCGTCGCCGTGCGAGACAAAGAGCAGGACGGAGGCGTTTCCGGCCTTTTCCGCCGCCGCGATCTTTTTGGCGGCTTCCGCCGGAGACGCGACGTTTTCCTGATCGACTTCGGAGATCACGTCGCCGGTTTCGATGCCTTTTCCGGCGGCGTCGCTGTTCGGATCGACGTTCATGACGACGGCGCCCTTCACATCCTTTGGCACTTTGTAGGTGCCGCGCATGTCAGGCGTCAGCGCGGCGAGGCCGAGACCGAGGCTCTTGACGGTCAGGATCTCCGGCTTCGCCTGCGGCGCTTCTTTCTGCGCGGGCGTCTTGCCGTTTTCCGTCTCGGGGCTCATCTCCGCGAGGTCGACGAGGAAGGTTTTCTCCTTGCCCTTGCGCCAGGCGTCGATGGAGGCGTCTTTGCCGACCGGCGCTTCCGCGACCATCAGCGGCAACTGGCGCATTTCCTTGACGGCCTGCCCGTTGAACTTCAGGATCACGTCGCCCGACTTGAGGCCCGCCTTCTCGGCCGGTCCCTTGGGGAAGACGCTGGAGACGAGCGCGCCTTCCGCCGCGGGCAGCCCGAGGGTCTGGGCGATTTCCGGCGTCACGCTCTGGATGCGCACGCCGAGCCACGCGCGCTTGACCTTGCCGTGGGCGATCAGCTGCGCGACGATGTTGCGCGCGAGGTTCGACGGGATGGCGAAGCCGATCCCGACCGAGCCGCCGGAGGGCGAGTAGATCGCCGTGTCGATGCCGATGACCTGCCCCTGCTCGTCGAACATCGGGCCGCCGGAGTTGCCGCGGTTGATCGGCGCGTCGGTCTGGATGAATTCGTCGTAGGGGCCCTCGTCGATGTTGCGCTGGCGGGCGGAGACGATGCCCGCCGTGACCGTGCCGCCGAGGCCGAACGGGTCGCCGATGGTCAGTACCCACGCGCCGATGCGCGCCGTGTCGCTGTCGCCCCAGACGGCCGCCGTCAGCGGATGCGGCGGTTTGATCTGCAGCACGGCGAGGTCGGTCTTCGGGTCGGCGCCGACCAGTTTCGCGTCGAGCGTAGTGTTGTCGCTGAGCGTGACCTTGATCTGTTCGGCGTCCTTGATGACGTGGTTATTGGTGACGATGTAGCCGTGCTGCGCGTCGATGATGAAGCCGGAGCCGAGGGAGTAGATCTTCTCCTTCTGCTGCGGCTGCTGGCCGTTCTGATAATGGTCGTAGAAATCCTTGAAGAACTGCTCGAAGGGCGAGCCGGGCGGGAACTGCGGCATCGGCGGCAGCGCGTTGTCCGCCGAGGCGTCGACGCTGGCGGTCGTCGAGACGTTGACCACCGTCGGCAGCAGCCTTTGCGCCAGATCCTCGAAACCGGGCACATGCGCGACGGCGAGGGGGGGCGTTGCCGTCGTCGCGGCCGGCGCCGCGACGACGGGTGCGGGTGTCGCGCTGCTGGCGGGCGTGACGGCGCAGAGGCATGCGAGAGACACGGCAAATCCGGCCGCTGTGAACCCGATGGAACGAAGGGAAATCTTTTTCATTTTACTGACCTCCGGTTTGGTAGTGTTTCAGCCCCTAGTATTTCTCCGGCAGGGGCGAGTCCGGCGCCGGCTTGGGCGTTTTGGACGCGTTCTTTTTCTTCGACTTCTTCACGCGATGCGGCTTGAGGAGACTCGTGTTCAGCTGATGCGCGTTTTCGAGTATAGGATACGCGATCAGGGTAAGGTAACTGTTAATGCGGCGCAAATCCCGCAAAATGTCGAGATGCAGGCTGGAGGTGGCGATCGTTTCGGCCACGCCCTCGCTGAGGCGCCGGAAGTGGCTTTCCGCGGCGTGCATTTCATAAGAGCGGAGATTTTCCTTTTCCTCGAACAGCCTACGCGCCATTTTCACGTCGCCGGTCATGAAGATGTTCTGCGCCAGCTGCAGGCTTTCCATGACGCGGGAATGGAGGTCGGAAATTTCGGCAAACCCCTGCCGCGAGAAATTGTCCTGATGGCGGATTTTTTTGCGCGCCAGTTCCATAAGATTTTTGTCGATGATGTCGCCGATATGCTCCAGATTCGTGGAAAACGTCAGGATTTGCAGATAGCGCGCATTTTCCTTTTCGTCGAACTTTTCCACGTCGAGCCGCGCGAGATAGGTTTTGATCGAATCATAAAGGCTGTCCACGTCCTCTTCCTTGGTGCAGATGTCCTGCACGAGGCGCGGGTTGTTGCTGCGCAGGGCTTCCAGCGTATCCTGCAGCATCTTCTGCACGATATCGGACAGGCGCAGGGTCTCGCGGGAAACGCCGGCCAGCGCCGCGGCGGGCGTGCCGACGGCCGTCGGGTCGAGGTAGCGGGGCAGGCTGTCGTCCTCCTCGCGCGGCTTGTCGGGCAGGACGGCCTCGCTCAAGCTTGTCATCGGGCCGATGAAGGGCAGGAAGACGACGGCGAGAGCGAGGTTGAAAAGCGTGTGGAAGTTGACGATCTCGCGCGCGGCGCTGGAGTGGATATGCGCCATGACGGGCATGACCAGCGCGTTCATCAGCGGCAGGGCGAACAGCACGCCGATGGCGCGGATGAAGAGGTTGCCGAGCGGGATGCGGCGTCCGGCAGGGATGTCGCGCAGCGTCATGATGACAGGGGCGACCGCGCCGCCGAGGTTCGCTCCCATCACCATGTAAAGGCCGAGCTTGACGGGAATGGTTTTGGCGGCGACGAAGCTCATCAGCAACAGCACCATGCCGAGGCTCGAATGGGCGAGCCACGTCAGCAGGGCGGAAATCAGCACCGCCAGCACCGGCTGGTCGTTCATCGGGCCGATCAGGGCGTGCAGCGCCTCCGACTGCTCCAGCGGCGCGGCGGCGGACGTGATCATGCCGAGCGCCGTGAGGGCGAGGCCGACGCCGATCAGCGCGTTGCCGATGTACTTGTAAAGGCTCTCCGACATCGCCTTGTTGATGATGTAGCCGGAGATCAGCAGCACGGGGGTCAGCCACGCGAGGTTGAGCGACATCAGCTGCGCGGCGAGCGTCGTGCCGACGTCCGCGCCCAGCACGACGGCGATGGCGGCGGAGATGGTGATGACGTTGCGCGCCGCGAAGGAACTGACGACCAGCACCGCCGCCGTGCTGCTCTGCAACAGCGCCGCGACGAAAAGCCCGATGACGGACGCCTTGAAGCGGTTGCTGGTGGAGTTGGAGATGATGCGGCGGAGCGCCGAGCCGAAGGCCTGGTTGAGCCCCTTGCCGACCATGCCGACGCCCCAGAGGAGAAGGCAGACCCCCCCTATGATCTGCAGCAGTATCGCGACGGGACTCATGTCACGTCAGACCAGACTTTCCGCTTGGTGGCCAGCAGGATGCCCGCGAAGGCGAGCATGAACAGGATGACCTTGAGGCCCATCTGCTTGCGCTGCTCCATGTGCGGATTGGAGGCCCAGTCGAGGAACTGCGCGACGTCGCGCGCTTCGTTGTCGAGCGAGTTCGGCGTGCCGTCCTCGAACTGCACTTGTCCCGCGGTCAGAGGCTGCGGCATGGCGATCTGGTGGCCGGGGAAATATTTGTTGTACATGTGGCCGGCCATCAGGTCGAAACCATTGGGCGCGGGCTCGTAGCCGGTGAGGATGGCGTAGATGTAGTCCGGGCCGCCTTCACGGGCGTTGACGAGGTTCGACATGTCCGGCGGCAGCGCGCCGTTGAGCGCGGCGCGGGCCTGCTCGGGGTTGGCGAACGGCGCTTTGAGGCGGTCGGTCGGCCTGCCGGGGCGCTGGTACATCTGGCCGTTCTCGTTCGGGCCGTCGGTGATCTGGTAGGTTGCCGCGAGCGCCTTGACCTGATCCGGCGTATAGCCGAGCTCTTCGAGGTTGCGGTAATAGACGTACTTCATCGAGTGGCAGTTGGAGCACACCTGACGGTAGATCTGAAAGCCGCGCTGCAGCGCTGCCTTGTCGTAGTGGCCGAAAATGCCTTGCTCCGGCCAGCTGATTTTCGGGAGCGGCGGCGTGCCTTCGGCGGCTTGCGCGTGATGCGGCGCGAGCGCCATCGTCAGGCCGAGCGCGAGCGGCAGAAGAGCCTTCTTCGCGCCGCCGATGACGGGATGGCACGCGGCGTAGTCTTCGCTGATGCTCTCCGGCAGCGGCAGGGTCTTCTCGTTCTTGCCGAGGTAAGGCAGCAGCACGAGGAAGAAGAAATAATAGTAGGCCGCGCCGACGCGGCCCATGACCAGAGCCATGCCGGCGGCGGGCAGACCGCCCGCGTAGGTCAGCATGACCATGTTGAGGACGAGGAGGCGGAGAGCCCACTTGAAGACGGGGCGGAAGCGCGCGCTTCTGACCGGCGACTTGTCAAGCCACGGCAGGAAGAACAGGATCAGGATCGAGCCGAACATGGCGGCGACGCCCTGTTGCTTCGCCGAGATCAGCGTGACGCCGAGGATCTTGATGCCGACGGTGAAGGAGCGCAGCATCGCGTAGAACGGCAGGAAGTACCATTCCGGCACGATTTCCGGCGGCGTCTGCAGGGGGTTGAAGGGCTTGAAGTGGTCGGGGTTGGCCAAAATCAGCGGCGCGAAGAACACCACGGCGAAGTAGATGGTCATGAAGACCACGGTGCCGAAGCTGTCCTTGGCGGTGTAGTAGGGGTGGAACGGCACGGTGTCCTTGCCGGATTTCGGCTCGACGCCCGCCGGATTGTTGGAACCGGAGACGTGCAGCGCCCAGACGTGGATGAACACCACCGCGCAGATGATGAACGGCAGCAGGAAGTGCAGCGCGTAGAAGCGGTTGAGCGTGGGCTGGCCGACGCTGAAGCCGCCCCACAGCCAGGTGACGATGCCGCCGCCGAAGAGCGGGATGGCGGAGAAGAGGTTGGTGATGACGGTCGCGCCCCAGCCGGACATCTGGCTCCACGGCAGGGTGTAGCCGAGGAAGGCGGTCGCCATCATCAGCAGCATCAGGAGGACGCCGAAAATCCACACGAGTTCGCGCGGTTTTTTGTACGATCCGTAGTAGAGGCCGCGGAAAATGTGGATGTAGACGGCGATGAAGAAGAACGACGCGCCGTTCATGTGCATGTAGCGCAAAAGCCAGCCGTAGTTCACCTCGCGTTCGGTGTGCTGTATGCTGGCGAAGGCATCCGTCGCGCTCGGCACGTAGTTCATGGCCATGAAGACGCCGGTGACGATCATGATCCCGAGCATGATCATCGCGATCGCGCCGAAGTTCCAGAAATAGTTGAAGTTCTTCGGCACCTGGAACTGCCCGTACTCCTTGCCCATCATCGTGAAGATCGGCAGCCGATCGTTGATCCATTGCACTGTTTTGTTGTCGAACTTGTCTTTTTCTTTGGGGCCGGACATGGGCTTTGAAACCTTCTCTTGATGACGGGGATGTAAGGGAACGAAACGGGATTAGAAACCGGGGTTGGGGAATTCGTGGCCGTCGCCGACGTGCAGCAGCGTGTCGGTCACGAACTTGTAGGGCGGCACGAACATGTTCAGCGGCGCGGGGCCCTTGCGGATGCGGCCCGACACGTCGTATTGCGAGCCGTGGCAGGGGCAGAACCAGCCGTTGAACTCGCCGCGCGGGTCGCCGGCCTTTTGCCCGAGCGGGATGCAGCCGAGGTGCGTGCAGACGCCCTTGATGACGATCCATTCCGCCTTGAGGGTGCGGTCTTCGTCGCTTTGCGCGTCGCGCAAGGATTGCCAGTCCATGTTGCGCACGGACTTGATCTCGTCCGGCGTGCGGTGGCGGATGAACAAAGGCGAGCCGCGCCAGACGGCGGTCAGCGCCGAGCCGACCTCGACCTTGCTGATGTCGACTTCCGTCGAGCCCAGCGCCAGCGTGTCCGCGGCGGGGTTCATGCTGTCGATCAGCGGCCAGGCGGCGCTGCCGACGCCGACGGCGCCCATCGCGCCTGCGGTCAGGTAAAGAAAATCACGGCGGGTCGCGCCTTTTTTGACTGCTTGGTCCATTTTTATTCTTCCTTGCGTGAGGACGGTGGAAAGTCACGAACGTGAACAGGTCATATGAGTAATAAAATAATCGACTCTATTCAAGAAAAGATAGTACTCTGATTTATAAAGAATTAAAGTGGGCGCTGCCAAAAAATTATTTTATGTCAAAAAACGGCCAAGAAAAAACCTTTTTGCCTCAATGCGATGGATTCGCGCTTGATTTCATAAAAGTTTGCGCTGCTATTTTTATGGTTATTGACCATATCGACGCGATCTGGTTCCATCATGCCTTGGGCATTATGATGTACCTCGGGCGGGCGACGTTCCCGCTCTTTTGCTACGCGGTGGCGATGGCGGTGATCAAGGCGCATGCGCTGCCCCCCGAAGAAACGAAAAAAGCCATACGCCGGTATCTCGTGCGGCTGCTGGTGCTGGCTCTGGTGACGCAGCCTTTTTACCTTTTCGCGCTGCGGGAAAACATCGCCAACGTCATCTTCACGCTGGCGGGGGGAATTTTCTTTGCGGATTTGAGCACCCGCGCCAGACCGTGGCAGATGTACCTGATTTATGCCGCCGCCATTCTGTCCATGCTGTGGGTTCTGCCGATTGAATTCGGGCTGGCGGGCGTTGTGCTGCCGGCGGCGTTCCTGCAGGCGCTGCGCGGGAACAAAGGAGCGTGGCCGTTCCTGATCGTCCTGTTGCTGGTGGCGAACGCCGGCGGGATTTTCGACGTCCGGCATGCTAACCCGCTGATATGGGCCTACATCGGCGCGACCGGCCTGTTCAGCATCGTCCTGCCATGGCTGGTGCTGGATGCGGCGCGCCATATGCGGCAGGGCAAACGTTTCCTGCCGAAATACGCGCTGCATGTCTTTTATCCGGGGCATATGGTGGCCTTGCGCCTCATATGGATGGCGTTTCACTGATGCGGCTGGCGTTGTTCGAACCCGATATCCCGCAGAACGCCGGCACGCTGATGCGCCTTTGCGTCTGCATGGGGGTGCCTATGGACATCGTCGAGCCGTGCGGGTTTGTCTTGTCCGACAAAAACCTCAAACGCGCGGGCATGGATTATCTGGAGCGTCTCGACCTGATGCGGCACATGAACTGGGAGGCGTTCAAGGCGGCGCAGGCGGGAAAACGGCTGGTGCTGCTGACGACCAAGGCGGACAGCTCTTATATCGATTTCGAATTCAGGCCGGACGACGTGCTGGTCGCGGGCCGCGAAAGCGCGGGCGTGCCGGAGCATGTGCATCGGGAATGCGCCGCGCGGGTGACTGTTCCGATGCGGGCGGGCCTGCGCTCGATCAATGTCGCCCTTGCGTCGGCGATGGTTTTGGGAGAAGCTCTGCGGCAGACGAAAGGGTTTCCGGCATGAAACAGCGGGCAGAAACATGGTTCAGGGACTTGCGTGACCGGATTTGCGCCGCGCTGGAAAGGGTCGAGGACGATGCCAAAAACGACCTGCCCGCCGGACGGTTCGAACGCAAGGCATGGGAACGCGCCGAGGGTGGCGGCGGCGTGATGTCGATCCTGCGCGGCGGGCGCGTGTTCGAAAAGGGCGGCGTCAACGTCTCGACCGTGCACGGCACGTTTTCGGAAGAATTTCGCAAAAAAATCCCGGGCGCGGAAGGCGATGGCGCTTTTTTCGCCACCGGCATCAGCCTCGTCCTCCACCCGCGTTCGCCGCACGTGCCGATCGTGCATATGAACACGCGGCATATCGTGACGTCCAAAAGCTGGTTTGGCGGCGGGGCGGACCTGACACCGGTGTTCCCCGATGCGCAGGACACGGCGGATTTCCACGCCGCGTTCAAAAAGGCCTGCGACAGTTTCGATGCGGATTATTACCCGAAGTTCAAGAAATGGTGCGATGAATATTTCTTTCTGCCGCACCGGAACGAGGCGCGCGGCGTCGGCGGTATTTTCTACGATTACCTCGACAGCGGCGACAAGGAACGGGATTTTGCCTTCACGCAAAAAGTCGGCGAAACGTTTTTAAACATCTACCCCGCCGTCGTCCGCCGCCATTTCGCGAAGCCATGGACGGCGGAAGAATATGAAAAGCAACTGCTCAAGCGCGGGCGTTACGTGGAGTTCAATCTGCTCTACGACCGCGGCACGCAGTTCGGCCTCAAAACCGGCGGCAATACCGAGGCCATCCTCATGTCCATGCCGCCGGAAGCGAAATGGCCTTAATCTTCTTTTAAAGCCCTCACCGCGACATCATAGCCGAACCCCGCCCGCGCCATTGCCGCGAGTTCTTTTTGCGGGTCGGCGGGACGCACGCGCCAGATGCCGAGTTTCTTGCGTTTCGCGTAAGCCGCCGCCGCCGCCGCCTCGGCATCCTCGTGTTCTTCATCGACGGTTTTGAGCGCGGCTTCGATCTGCGAAGGGCTGAGCCCCTTGACTTGCAGCTTCGCCATGATCGCGCGCCCCGACAGCCCCTGCCGCCGCAAGGACGCGGCCTTCGCCCGCGCGAAGCCGCCGTCGTCCAGCAGCCCGACGGTCTTGTAGCGCTCCACCAGCGCGTCCACCAGCGGGATGAACTCTTCTTCCGGCTGGCCGTGAAAGGCGCAGGAGCGTTTGACTTTCCGCAGCAGCACGCGCCTTAAGTTCTCCGCCGACGTTGCATAACGCTGGAGGTAATAAAGTGCGGCATTTTCCAAATACGTTTTGGAGATTTTTTTCGGCGTTTTGCGCTTGTGCTCTGCGGGTTTTTTGTCCATGGCTTCCGGCATTATGCTACAGTCGGGCGGAAATGGCTATCCGCATCAAAAAAGACGGCACGGAACAATCGGGATTGGTGGATGACGACGTCGTCCAGCCCTTCCGCCTTGAGAAATCGAACGTGCGCGGGCGCATGGTGCGTCTCGGCCCCGTTCTGGCCGAGATCATGGGCCGGCACGACTACCCGCCGCCGGTCTCCGCGCTCCTGAGCGAGGTCCTGACGCTCGCGCTGCTTTTGAGCGCGATGCTGAAATACGACGGCGTGTTCTCCCTGCAAATCAAGGGCGACGGGGCGATCCGCACGCTGGTCGCCGACGTGACCGGCAAGGGCGAGGTGCGCGCCTACGCGGGCTTCGACGAGGCCGCGGTCAAAAAAGCCGCCAAACGCAAGAAGGACACGGACAACCACTATTATCACCTGCTTGGCAAGGGGCATATGGCCTTCACCGTCGATGCGGGCGGTCTTGAGCACCGCTATCAGGGCATCGTCGAGCTGAAGGGCAGCTCGATCATCGACGCAGCGCAGCACTATTTCACCCAGTCGGAGCAGATCAAGACCTCGTTCCGGCCCGCCGTCCACCCGCAGGACGGGCACTGGCGCACCGGCGGCATCATGATCCAGCAGATGCCGGACGAGGATGCGGGAAAGAATGCCGATGACGAACCCGACCTCGAAGACTGGACGCGCGCCGTCATGCTGCTCTCGACCTGCAGCGAGGGGGAGATGCTCTCGCCCGTGCTGGCCTCGGCCGATGTGCTCTACCGCCTGTTCCACGAAGACGGCGTGCGCGTCTATTCCCCGACGCACGTCCGGTTCAAATGCCGCTGCACGCGCGCGCGGGTGGTGGAGATCCTCCGCACCATTCCCCGCGCCGAGATCGAGGACATCTGCGAAAAAGAGGGGCATGTCTCGATCAAATGCGAATTTTGCAGCGAGGACTATACGTTTGCCGCGCCCGACCTCGATGCCGTGTACAAGGGGAAAAAGCCATGAAATCCAGATGGCCGACGCTACTCGCCGTCCTTCTCGCCGGCTGCACCGCGGGGCCGCCGCCCACGGTGCTGCCCGACATGACTTTCGCCAACATGCAGCCGATCCGCGTCAACGCGGCGCAGGTGGTCGTGGTCGATGCCTACAAATCGCCTTTGAAGCCGCCCGACGTCGAATACCTGTTCGCCACGCCGCCGGACGTCGCGGCGCAAAAGCTGCTGAAGCGCCAGCTTGTCGCCGCGGGCAGCGCGGACGAACTGCGCGCGGTCATCGAGGAGGCGTCGGTCGTGCGTACGGATCTTCCCGCGCACAGCAGCCTGACGGGATTTTTGATGCAGGCGCCGGCGGTGGAGCTGAAGGCGGTTATGAAAGTGCGATTCGAACTGGTCGACCCCGCCGCGCCGGATATCGTTCTCGGCCATGCCGAGGTGATCGCGCACCGCGAAAAGACGATCGACGAAGGCCTCTCGCCGGACGGGCGCGCCCGCGCCTGGTTCGACCTTACGGAAGAACTGATGGACAATCTCGACACCGGCATGCAGTCGATTGTCAAAAAGACCTTTGGCGTGAAGGACTAACGGCGCTTTATTCGCGGAATTTTTCAAGCCAGGGGCGAATCGGGCGTGTTTTGCCGGGGGCGGCGTGGCGCGGGCGTGGCACTTTTACGGAGTCTCTATTTTAGCGCTTTGAAAATTCAGGTCTTTTTTTTATCCAAAAGAAAGACTCGACTCTTATCCACAGAATCAGGAGACTTTGACTCAAGGAAAAGCACCGCTCCGGTTTTCCGGCTGCGATGCTCCCTTGATACTTCGCTTCGATGACGACTGCCCTGCGTTTCACGACGCAGGGCTTTTTTTATCTGATGAAAAATATATCCGCAATTTGCCGTTCGTTCAATACGGATTGTTGAGGTAGACTCAAAAAAATTGAACGCGCGGAGAAATAAAGAGGTTGACATGATGTATGTTCCACAGCGGCGTCGCGATGACGGCTTCATGAAGCGCGCGGCGAATTTCTTCAAATGGTTTTTCATCCTGACGGGCGTCGCCGTGACGGCGGGCGTCGTCCTGATCGCGCTGGCGTTCGGCGGCGCGCTGCGCCGTGACGTGGCGCCCGCGCTGCCCGACAGGATGGTCCTGACCTACACGCTCAAATCCGCCCTGCCGGAAAGCGCGGACGGCGGCTCTTCGCCGCTCGCCCTGCTGCGGCCGGAGCGGCTGACGTTCGAAGGCGTCGTTCATGCGCTGGCGGAGGCCGCTCATGACAAGCGCGTGCGCGCGCTCGCCGTCCGCCTGCAGGATCCGGAACTCCCGCCCGCGCAGCTGCAAGGGCTGCGCGACGCGGTCGGCAAATTCCGCGCCGCGGGAAAGCCCGCCTATATCTATGCGGTCGATTACGGCGGGGCTTCCTCCGGCCTCGGCGAGTATTATCTCGCCAGCGCGTTCAGCGACATATGGCTGCAACCGGTCGGCGAAGTGTCGATGAACGGCGTCGCGGCGGAAGTGCCGTTTTTCAAGGACGTGCTCGACAAGGTCGGCGTGGACGCGGAATTTCTCCGCGAGGGCGTTTACAAGTCGATGCCGGAAAGCGCGACGCTTGACGGCATGAGCGCGCCCGCCCGCGAGATGATGACGGGACTGGTGGGCGATCTTTCCGGGCAGATCGTGGCGGGCATCGCCGCCGACCGCAAGATGACGCCGGCCGCCGTGCAAAAGCTGGTCGATGCGGCGCCCTACACGGACGAACAGGCGCTGAAACTGAAGCTGGTCGACAGGACAGGCTATTACGACGACATGCTGGCCGCGGCGGAAAAAGCGGCGGGCAGGGGAGCGGCGGCGGCGCGCCTGCAAAAATACGCGGCGCGCCTGCGTCCGGTCTTCCCGTCCAAAGGCGGCAAGAAGATCGCGCTGATCGTCGGCGAAGGCGACATCGTTTCCTACGGCGGAGAACCGCACCTCGGCTTCGGCGACGGCGCGATGGCGGCGGACGGGATAGTCAAGGCGTTCGGGCAGGTACGCAAGGACAAGGCCGTCGCGGCCGTCGTCTTCCGCATCGACAGCCCCGGCGGATCGCCAGAGGCGGCGGAGACTATCCGCCACGCCATGATCGAGACGGAAAAGGCGGGCAAGCCGGTGATCGTCTCGATGGGCGGCTACGCGGCGTCGGGCGGCTACTGGGTCGCCTCGGCGGCGGACAGGATCGTCGCCGAACCCGCGACCATCACCGGCTCGATCGGCGTTTTCGGCGGCAAGTTCGTGCTGGCGGGGCTGTGGAAGAAGCTCGGCATCCACTGGGACAGCGTCTCGGCAGGCGACAACGCGATGATGTGGTCGGCCAACGTGCCGTTCACCGATGCGCAAAAGGTGCAGTTCCAGACGATGTTGGCGGGCATTTATCATGATTTCATCGCTCGCGTGGCCGAAGGCCGCCATATGACGCCCGCCGCCGTCGAGGCGGTGGCGCAGGGGCGCGTCTGGACGGGCGAGCAGGCGCAAAAGCGCGGATTGGTCGACGCTTTGGGCGGTTTTGACAAGGCCGTCCTGCTGGCGCGGGCGGCGGCGAAGATCAAACCCGGTGAAAAAGCGCCGCTCGTCCTGTTCCCGCCGCAAAAGTCGCCGGCTGAAAGGCTGCTCGATATCCTCTCGGGCAAGGAAGACGCGGCCGCGCTGCTGCCGTCACTGACCGCGGCGGACATGCTGCGCGCGGCGCAAGGCGCGGGAGAAACGCAGAGCCTGAAAATGCCCTACATCCGGTTTCGGTAGGCTTTTTATCTTTCGAAGACGAGGTCGACGCGGTCGACCGGCAGGCTGCTTGTCGCCGAACCCAGCGCCTGCACGTCGAGGCGGATGGGCTTGATGCCCTTGTTCATCAGGTAAGAACGCACCTCCAGCACGCGCGAGAGCGACATGCGGCGCGCATCGTCGCTGCTGCCGTCGCCCCTGGCGTAGCCGCGGATTTGCAGGCGGAGGTCGTCCACGTCCTTCATCTGCTGGGCGATGCTGTCCAGTTTGCCCTTCGCCTGCCGGGTGAGGTCGCTCGACGTTGCGGCGAAATCCAGCGTCAGGCCCGCGGGCGTCGGCACGGCAGGAGGCACTCCAGCCGCCTCCGGCGGCGTTATGCTGCTTTCCGCCTCCGGCGGGGTTGTTTGATTTTCCGCCTGCGAAGACATTGCTTCAGCCGCCGCGGGCAGGGCGGGCGCCGCCTTGACCGCCGGTTGCGCCGCTTCAGTCTTTGCCTTCGGTGCCGCCGCGGTTTCGGCAGCCGAGAGGGCCGTGGCTTGAGGCGCAGCCGCAACGGCGGACTGGAGCGAGGGCTTTTCCGGCTTCGCGGCGGCGGATGCGGCGTGTTTGACGCGATGCGGCACATGACGGCGGGAAACATGGCATTGCGAAACGCCATGGCGGGCGGGCGGCGGCGTCAGCACGGCGGTGGTGAAAAACGGTTGCGTCAGCTCCTGCGGCTTTTGCGCGGGCGCGGTTTGCGCCGGAGCCTGCATCGTGTCCTGCTGCGGCGCCGGATTGAGCACGGACATATCCGTCACCACAGCGGGCGCGTTCGGCGCGTAGCGGTAGACATAGGCCTGCGCGGTGGCGGCTTGCGCGAGGCAGAGGGAGGACAAAAGGATCAGGTACGATTTTCTCATCTCAATAAACCGCCTTGTCTTTTTTACGTGGCCGTTTTGGCCTTTGCGGCGGCTTGTGCGCTCCATTGCGGGAGCTTTTGCAGCAGGTCCGCGTGCAGCGTGGGGTTGGCCGCCAGAATGCCACTACCATAGACGATATTTTTGCCGCCGTCCATTTCCGATGCATACCCGCCGGCTTCCTTGACGATCAGCGCGCCCGCGGCCTTGTCCCACGCCGAAAGGCCGCCTTCCCAGTAGGCGTCGTAGCGCCCGGCGGCGACATAACAGAGGTCAAGGCAGGCGCTGGCCATGCGGCGAATGCCGCAACCGGGCGGCAGGTGCGCGCCGTCGCGGAAATGCTTGTCGCCCACGGCGACGAGCCCGTCAACCAGCGACGAACGCCCGCTCACGCGCAGGCGTTTGCCGCGCGAAAACGCGCCCGCGCCCTTTTCGGCGTGGAAGAGCTCGTTGCGCACGGGGTCGTGGATGACGGCGGCGACGATCTCGCCCTCTTTTTCGAGTGCGATGCTGACCGACCAGTGCGGGATGCCGTGAAGGAAGTTGGTCGTGCCGTCGAGCGGGTCGATGATCCAGCGGAACTGCGCGTCCGCGCCCTTGATCTCTCCGCTCTCCTCCAGCAGGAACCCGTAAGCGGGCCGCGCCTTTTGCAGCTCTTCCTTGAGGATTTTTTCGGATTTCAGGTCGGCCTTGGAGACGAAGTCGCCGGGACCTTTTTTCGAGATCTGCAACTGCTCGACCTCGCCGAAATCGCGGATCAGCGAGCGTCCGGCCTTTTCGGCCGCGTCGACCATGACGTTGAGATATGCGGAGCGTCCCGAGGCCACGCCTGTCAGTCCTTCGCGCGTTCGAGATAGGTCGAGTCCGCCGTGCGCACGACGATGCGGATGCCGGCCTCGATGTGCGGCGGCACCATGACGCGCACGCCGTTTTCCAGCACCGCGGGCTTGTAGGAGGAGGAGGCCGTCTGGCCCTTGACCACGGGGTCGGCCTCGGTGATTTTCATCGTCACGGTTTCGGGCAGCTCGATCGAGAGCACCTTGCCGTCGTTGACCTGCGCCTTGCAGAGCATGCCGTCCTGCAGGAAGGCCGCCTGATCGCCGATCAGTTCCTTGTTGAGCGCGATCTGTTCGTAGTTCTGGGTGTTCATGAAGGTGTATTCGTCGCCGTTGGCGA
>JAGXAX010000169.1 GCA_018971405.1 Alphaproteobacteria bacterium
CACGCGCCGCAACTGCCTTGTGCAATTCAGACCATAGTTCAGGGCGACGGCAAAAGTCTTTCCATTGCCGCCGCCTCGATCATCGCCAAACATTATCGCGACGAACTGATGATCCGCATTGCCAATGATTTTCCGCATTACGGTTGGGAGCGCAATGCGGGCTACGGCACGCGTGAGCATCTGAAAGCGCTGGAAATACATGGCGTTACTATCCATCACCGCCGCAGTTTCGCGCCGGTATTTAAGCGATTGGTTCAAGAATCTTCTGCAAATAACTGATTTATTTGATTCTTTAATTCATATTTTTGTTGACGGCGAGTCCGCGATGAATCATGATTCGTGGTATGAAGACGCTTGAGAAACAAATTGCGAAACCGCAAAAAGCATCCTTTCCCCGCAATGAAATTCTGTCGGGAAGCTGCATCGAAGTCATGAAGTCCTTGCCCGCGCGTTCGGTCGATCTGATCTTCGCCGACCCGCCCTATAACCTTCAGCTTCAGGGTGACCTGTCGCGGCCCGACAACTCGAAAGTCGCGGGCGTGGATGATGACTGGGACAAGTTTTCAAGTTTCAAAGAATACGACAAATTCACGCACGACTGGCTGACAGAGGCCCGCCGCCTGCTGAAAGACGACGCGGCAATCTGGGTGATCGGAAGTTATCATAACATCTTCCGTCTCGGCACGATTTTGCAGGATCTGGGCTTCTGGATTTTGAACGATATCGTCTGGCGCAAGACCAACCCGATGCCGAACTTCCGCGGACGGCGCTTCACCAATGCGCACGAAACGATGATCTGGGCGTCGAAATCCGAAAAATCAAAATACCGCTTCAATTATGATGCCATGAAAGCGCTCAACGAAGACCTGCAGATGCGCTCCGACTGGACGATCCCGCTCTGCACCGGCGGCGAACGCCTCAAGAAGTCCGACGGCGGCAAGGTTCACCCGACACAAAAGCCGGAAGCCCTGCTCCATCGCGTCATTCTCTCGTCATCCGACGTGGGCGACACCATCCTCGACCCCTTCTTCGGCACTGGCACGACCGGCGCCGTCGCCAAGAAGCTCGGCCGCACCTATATCGGCATCGAACGGGAGAAGGAATATATCGCCTACGCCAAGGAACGCCTGAAATCCATCACGTCAGGCGACGACGAGAGCCTGCTCAAAGCCATCGAAAAACGCGCCGAGCCGCGCATCCCGTTCGGACAGGTCGTCGAACAAGGCATGCTCACGCCGGGCACGGTTTTGTTCGACCATACGCGCCGCTACACCGCCCGCGTGCGCGCCGACGGCAACCTCGTCGCCCGCAACCATCAGGGCGACCACCGCGGCTCGATCCACAAAGTCGGCGCGGCGCTGCAGGGGCTTCCTTCCTGCAACGGCTGGACGTTCTGGCATTTCGAGAACAAAGGCAAGGTCTGGCCGATCGACGTGCTCAGGCAGGAGATCCGCTCTCATCTGCAGGAATGACCGGGCGCCTCTTTAAGTTCCGCCGTTGACCGCAAGGGGCATGTGGCCGATCGGCTCCGTCAGTTGCGGATCGAGGAAGAAGTCGACGGAAGTGACATAGCCGTCCAGAACGAACTGCACGGAATTGCCCGCCGACATGCCGATGCCCTTTTCCGCGCCCGTCACGACCACGCGGATGCGGGCGTAAATCTTCCGGTCTGTGTTGCCCGCCTCCTGCATCCGCACCATCAGTTTCTGGACTTTCTTTTCGGAAATGGAGAAGCCTTCTATCGTCAGCGGCGTGTCGAGTTTCATCATGCCGTAGGCTGAAAAGATAGGGTCCGGGCCGCTATCGCAAAATGACGTCCCCCCGCTGGGCGTGTAAAGGTTTATATAACCCACGTTTTCAAACGCCTGGAGGTGCGAAAAAGGAAAATAATGGGTTTTGAAATCGTAGCGGCCAAGCTTGAAAGTGGCCACCGCCTGATAGCGGACCCTGAAATATTCCTTTTTTTTAAGGGCGCGGGAGACGATCTCGTCCCTGATCTTCTTCCAGAGAAAGTCGTTGCTATAGTTGCGCTTGTAAAGCTCGCAGTAGGTAATCCTTCCGTATTCGTCGGCCACTTTGGGCTTGGTGATGTCCAGCCCTTTCATGAGGACAAACGTCTGGACGATCTCCCTGAACGTCGGCCACGCATAGCCTTCGCCGGGCAGCCCCGCGGCGGCGGCAGGCATCGCCGCCGCGAACAGGCCGATGACAACAAAAAGAGCGATAATCCGGCGTTTCATTTTTCTTTCCCTGTTTCGAAGAACATATTTTACGGGCAAAGCCGCCGCCGCTCAAGCGCTCTTTGCGGCGGAAAGGGTTGAGGCGTATCCGCCGAGGCACAGCTTCACAACCTTATGCATCAGCGACGGCAGGGCGTAATTTTCAAGCTCGTCCGCGGAAATGAACTTCCCCTTGCCGGGGCGGAAGCTTGCGCCCGCGCGCGCCGTCCATATTTCCAAAACAAGGTCGAAGTGCGTGAAGCTGTGACGCACGTCCGCGTCCAGCCGCCTGAAACGCAAGCGCGCGTCATAATTTTTCCCTGGGGCAACGGCTTTATCCGTCCAGTCGGTCGTCGGCAGCTGGTAGAGCCCTTCGTAAAGCCCCTTCCCTGCGCGTTTCTCGATCAGGAACTTTTTCGGGCTTTTTTCTATCCAGAAAACTCTGCCGTAGCGCACGGGCTTTTGCGCGGCGGCGGTTTTGCGCGGCAGTTCTTCGGCGATGCCGAGGCGATGCGCGGCGCAGGATTTTTGCCACGGGCAGGCGGCGCATTTCGGCTTTTTCGGCGTGCAGACGGTCGCGCCCAGCTCCATGAACCCTTGGGTGAAATCCGACGGGCACGGGTTGTCTTCCGCCAGTTCCGCCGCGCGCGCGCGCAGCGCCCTCTTCGATTGCGGCAAAGGTTCTTCAATCGCGAAAAAGCGGCTGACCACACGCTCGACGTTGCCGTCCACGGCCACCGCCGGATGGTTGAACGCGATCGACGCGACGGCCGCCGCCGTGTAAGGCCCGATGCCGGGGAGCTTGATCAGGCCGTCTTCGTTGTCCGGAAATTTTCCGCCAAAATCCTTCATCACGGCTTGCGCGCATTTGTGCAGGTTGCGCGCGCGGGCGTAATACCCCAGCCCCGCCCATGCGGCAAGCACGTCGTCCAGTTTCGCCTTCGCGAGTTTTTCGACCGTCGGCCATTTTTTGACGAACTTCATGAAATACGGCCCGACTGTCACGACTGTCGTCTGTTGCAGCATGATTTCGGAGAGCCAGACATGGTACGGATCGGGCGTCCGGCCTTTCAGGGCGCGCCACGGCATCACGCGGCGGTGACGGTCGAACCACTTGAGCAACTGCTTTTGGAGGGTGCCGTACTGCACGCGCAAACCTTTACTGCTGGACATAACCGCATAAATAAAGATACTCTCTGCAAATGTCAAAACCCCGTCCGATCGCCAGCCTCGTTCCCGCCCTGACCAAGGACATCCTCGGCAAGAAAGGGCTTTTGTTCGGGAAGATGCTGGCCGAATGGCGGCACATCGCGGGCGAAGAGGTCGCCGCCAACACCGTGCCGCTCGACCTCAAGTATGCCAAAAAGCTCGACCAGAAGAGTCAGGCGGTGCTGCATCTCGCCGTCCGCAGCGCTTTCGCGCTGGAGTTGAGCTACCAGAAATCCCTGCTGATCGAGCGGCTCAACGTCTTCTTCGGCTATCCCGCCGTCAAGGACATCAAAATGTTGCAACAGACAAACATTATGTCTAATAAAAAGCCGCCGCCAGTCAAAAACCGCCCCCTCACCCTGCCGGAAGAGCGGTCTCTGGACGAAATGCTGCGCCCCATTCAAGAAAATGATTTACAAGGCGCGCTAAAAAATCTAGGAAAAGCAATCACCTCACATAAAAAAACGTAAAATATCGGAAAGCCTGAAAAAAAATGAAAGTCGCAGCAAACACCCTCCGCAAGGGCCACGTGGTCGAATACAACAACAAGCTCTGGATCGTGATGGAAAACGAACTCCGCTCGCCGGGCAAAGGCGCCGCCGTGGCGCAAGTCGTCATGCGCGACGTCGTCGCCGGCAACAAGATGGACATCCGCTTCGGCACGCAGGACATGGTCGAGCGCGTGCGTATCGACGAAGAGCAACTGCAATTCCTCTTCGCCAACGGCGACGAATACACCTTCATGTACACCCAGAACTACGAACAGATC
>JAGXAX010000170.1 GCA_018971405.1 Alphaproteobacteria bacterium
TGAGCAGGATTTTGAACCCCGCGATGAAATCGTTGATGTCCGGCACGTGGGCGAGGACGTTGTTCGCCGCCGTGAGGTCGGCCTGCCAGCCGTCTTGCGCCAGTTTTTCCGCCGTTTTCCTGCCGAAGAACAGCTCGCGGGTTTCGATGCCTTTCTGGCGGGCGGCTTCCGCCGTCGAGCGCGTCGGCTCGATGCCGAGGCAGGGGATGCCGCGCGCCTTGACGAACTGCAGCAGGTAGCCGTCGTTCGAGGCGATCTCGACGACCTTCGACTTTTCATCCAGCTTCAATTCCGCCGCCATCTGCGCGACGAAGGCTTCGGCGTGCGCGACCCACGAGCTGGAAAAAGACGAGAAATAGGCGTAATCTGCGGAGAAAATATCCGCGTGGCTCTTGAATTCGTCGATCTGGGTGAGGAAGCAGTTCGCACAAGTCCAGATCTTCAGCGGGTAATAGGTTTCCGGCGTGTTCAGCTGTTCGGGGCGGAGATAGGAATTCGACGGCGGCGCGTGGCCGAGATCGGCGAAAACATGCGCAAGGCCGCGCCCGCAAAATCTGCAATTCATTTTTTGTTCCGCCCTTCGCCGCTGTGCATCGTGAAACCCCTCTTCAGGCATCATGGCGTGAAAAGAGGACAAAATCTAGGCGGGCTTTTAAAGATTCTCCTATGAAAAATAATCACTGTTTGCGCGCGCGGGCGCGCGGGAACGTCCGGATTTTTAATGTCTGGATTTTTTTTAAGGCGGGCGGGATAATGTCCGGTCAGGGAGGGCGAAGATGACCGACTGGAAAACCCATTGGAAAACGCATCGGCGTCTGCTGCTGTCCGCCCTCGTTCCGCTCGCGGTGATAGCGGGGCTGTTCGCCTTTCTCGCGGCGACGGAAAAAAGCTACGGCGCGGGATTCCATTATGCCGGATTTTTCCTGACCGATCCCCTGAGCACGGGGCTCGACCTGCTGACGGGGCTGGCGGTCGCCACCTATCTCGTTTCGCTTTCCGCCGGTCCGCGCCATCCGCGCCACCGCGGCTTTTTCGCGGCGGGGACTTTCGTCGCGGGGCTGGTCATGAACGGCATCTATATCCGCATGCTCAGGGAGACGAGGCACTTTTACAAGGTCAACGGTACGCTGACGTTTTTCACCGCGGTGGTGCTGTTTTATTGCGTTTACCGCCTCGTCGTACTGCTCCCCTTGCACACGCGCAAATGGGCCGTGCCCGCGCTCGGCCTGCTGGTTTTCGCCGCCGGACTCTTTCAGGCGTGGAACCTGCACGCGCTGTCGGGCCTTCCCTGCCTGCCGCCACACCAATGGCTTGAGCTGACCGGACGCTGTTAAACCTCTTCGAGAAACCGCGTGCGCTCCGTGTCCGAGCAAAGGCGGATCATCTTCAAATGCGGATAATCCTGCGGCGCGGCGAAGACGGCGGCGTATCTTTTCCGGTTCTTTGCCCATGTCTTGAGAAACCACCAGAGGATGCTGCCGCGGCTGAAGAATGATTTCGCGAAGGTCTCGCGGTTGCCGTTGCAGATGTTTTCTCCCGTACGGGCGCGCGCGAGCGTGCGGCGGAGAAGGCGCCAAAAGTTCGGCCAAAACGGCACGTCGAGCCAGACCAGCGCGTCGGCGCGCGGCCAGACGATGTCCTGCGCGCGCGACATGTAGTTTCCGGCGAAGACCCAGCTTTCGCCGCGCGTGGCTTCGTCGATCAGGCGGCGGAAATTTTCGCGCGGGCGCTCTTTCCAGCCCGGCAGCCAGTGGATTTCGTCGGGGTCGATCAGGGCGGCGCCTGTCTTTTCCGCCAGCCTTTGCGCCAGCGTCGATTTGCCCGCGCCGGTCGTGCCGATGACGATGGTGCGCCGCATGATCACTCTCCGCCGAAGCCGGAGAAGGTGGCGGCGAGGTGGTCGATGAGCTTGCGTGTCTTCGCGCTTAAGAACCTGCGGTGCGGATAGACCGCCTGGATGGCGAGCGGCGGGCTTTCGAACGCTTCCAGCAGCGGCACCAGCTCCCCGCTGACCACGTGCGGCCCGACGATAAAGCTCGGCAAAATCGTGATGCCGCAGCCGCGCACCGCCGCCTCGCAGAGCAATGACCCGCTGTCGGCGATGAAGCGCCCGCCGACGTGCTGCAGGTGTTCGCGCCCGCCCTTTTGGAATGGCCAGCTTTTCCCGCCGGCAAGCCCGCTGTAGCTCAGGCAGTTGTGCCGCGCCAGATCTTCCGGCGTTTCAGGTTTGCCGTGCTGATCGAGATAAGCGGGGCTGGCGACGACGATGCGGCGGCTCTGCGCCAGTTTTTTGACGATCAGTCCGGAATCCTCGACCGCACCGATGCGGATGGCGAGGTCGAAGCCTTCCGCGGCGATGTCCACTTTGCGGTCGTTGACGGAGAGCGTCACCGTCACGTCGGGCCATTTTTCGAGGAAGCCTGCGATCGCAGGGCCGAGGAAACGGTTGCCGAAGCTTAAAGGGGCGCTGACCTTGATGTCGCCCACGGGATTTTCGTTGCGATAGCGGATGTTCTCCTCGACTTCCGCCAAATCGTCGAGGAACTGGCGGGCGTGTTCGGCGTAAACATATCCGGCTTCGGTGAGGGAGATGTGGCGCGTCGTGCGCCGTAGCAACTGCGTACCGAGATAGGCTTCGAGGTCCTTGATCCGTTTGCTCACCACGGAGTTGGCGATATGCAGGCGGTCGGCGGTTTTGGCAAAGCTGCCGGTCTCGGCCACGGTGGCGAAGGCGATCATGTTGGCCAGTCTGTCCATGCGCTTCAATATTATTCTATATAATAGATATATTCATGCATTTTTTATCCTATTATTTGAAAATATATAATTTTCTAAAAATTAGAATAATTAGTTAATTTTTTCATTATATATATCTAATTAAAATAATAATAAAATGGATGTTAGAGATAAAGAAAGGATTCGAACATGATTACCGTAAAAAATAAAAAAGACAGGGGTCTCACCGAGATAAGCTGGTTGAAAAGCTATCACAGCTTTTCGTTCGGGCATTATTATGACCCGAAGAATATGGGTTTCGGCCCGCTGCGTGTGATCAACGAGGATTGGGTCGAGCCGGGCACGGGCTTCGACACCCATGGTCACAAAAACATGGAGATCATCACATATATATTGGATGGTGCACTGTCGCACAAGGACAGCACCGGCGGCACCGACACGATCCGCCCGGGCGAGGTGCAGGTGATGAGCGCCGGTTCCGGCATTATGCATAGCGAGTTCAACGGCTCGGACACGGAGCCCGTCCACCTGCTGCAAATCTGGATCATGCCCGAGGCCGTCAATACTGCGCCCGGCTACCGGCAGAAGCTGTTCGTGTCTGATGAAATGAAAAACCGTTTCCGCCTGCTGGTGTCGCATGACGGCGCGGACGGATCGCTGCCGATAAAGCAGGATGCGAAGCTCTTTGCAGCGCGGTTCGACGCGGGCGCCGCTGAGCGGGTTGTGCTTGAAAGCAAGCGCAAATACTGGCTGCAGATCGCGCGCGGCAGCGTTGTCGTATCGCATGACGGCGCGGATGAAAAGCTTGCGGCGGGCGACGCGCTCGCCGCCGGGGAAGAGCAGGGAGCGCTCGACATCAAGGCGGTCGATGATGCCGAAGTCTTGCTGTTCGACCTTCCGGACTGACTCTCTGGCGCGGAGGCGCGGCATGGTTTCCGCGCCTCCTGCCGCGTCAAGCTTATGGAATAATGGATTGTGGCTGATTTCAACTTTATCCTCTTGCTTTTTTACAAAAGAAGCGCAGCATCTTTCTGCAGCCTCAAGAGAAGCCGTGGCCCGTGAGAACAACAAGGCTGCGGCATTTTGATGCCCGCAATGTATCGATCAACAACCAAACCATCATTGGAGAAAAATCATGAAGAAATACCTGACTGTCGCAGTCGTTCTGTCCATCATCGCCGTTGTGGGCGTGTCCTATCTCGCGCGGGCGGATCAGGCTGCCCCCGCCCCCGCCCCCGCCCCCGCCCCCGCCGCTGCGACGGCACCTGCTGCTGCTGCGCCCGCTGCAACCGCACCCGTTGCCGGGAACTACGCGAAAGACAGCGCTGAATGCGATGCGCTCGCCGCCGCGCCGGCCGCTGACGGCAAGGTGCTGACGGATGCCGAAAAGGCAGGCGCGCTGAAGAAGTGCTTGCTTGGCAAAGGCTACACGCAAGCGCAGATCGACAAAGAATCC
>JAGXAX010000171.1 GCA_018971405.1 Alphaproteobacteria bacterium
CGGCTATCCTTTAGCCGCGCCGGTACGTCGTGGGGTGCGGGGAAATGCGCCCGCGGGGATGTTTTTTGCGTATACCATGCAATCAGTGTGCGGGCGTCCGGCGATTCCGTCAAGCGGTTTTTTTATGACACCCGTTGTTAACGATTGTAAACGGGCGTTTCGCTGCCGGTGAAGCCGCCGAGAAAGCCGCCGCCCGCGCCATCGTCGTCACCCGCGCCCGACGACCAGCGGTTCAGCATGTCGGCGAAGGAACTGTCCGGCGGCACGAGCGATTGCGCCACGGCGGGGTGGAACTGCGGCAGGCTGAAGCCGGAAACCGCGCCCATGTAGTCATGCCACAGCGCCGCGGGATACATCCCGCCGGTCACGGCGCGCATCGGCCCGTCGTCGTCATTGCCCATCCAGACGCCGGTGACGAGCGCCGGCGTGAAGCCGACGAACCACGCGTCGCGGAAATCCTGCGTCGTGCCGGTCTTGCCCGCGACGACAACGCCGGGAAGCGCCGCCGCCGCGCCCGTGCCGCCGGGCTGGACGACGCCCTGCAGCATGCCGTCGAGCGCGGCGATGTTGTCCAGCGAAAAGACCTGCGCGCGTTCCGGCGGCTGGCGCTGGTAAAGCAGGTTTCCGGCGCTGTCGCGGATCGAGAGGACGGCGTAAGGCCAGGTCTCCTTCCCGCCGGCGGCGAGCGTGGCGTAGGCGTTGGTCAGCTCGAGCAGGTCGACGTTGTCGGCGCCGAGCGCGGAAGAAAGCTCCGGCTTCGGCAGGTGGGTGAACCCCGCGCGCCGCGCGACGTCGATGAATTTCTCCGCGCCGACGGCGCGCAGCAGCCGCACGGTCGCGGTGTTGAGGGATTTCTGCAGCGCCTCGGCCAGCGTGACGGTGCCGAATTTTTCATGATCGTAGTTCTTGGGGTGATAGTCGCCGCTTTCGATCGCCGCGGCGGAAATCGTGCTTGCGGGCGTGTAGCCGTTTTCAAGCGCGGCGAGATAGACGAAAGGCTTGATGGTCGAACCGGGCTGGCGCAGGCCCTGCGTCGCGCGGTTGTACTGGCTTTTGGCATAGTCGCGCCCGCCGATCATCGCCAGCACCGCGCCGTCGGGGGCCTCTGTCACCAGCGCCGCCTGCGTAACGTTGCGGTCGCGCGGGATCGCCGCGAAGACGCGCTTTTCCTGCGCCTCCGCCATGAGCTGGAGTTGCGGATCGAGCGTCGTCTGGACGGTGAGGTCATTGGTCGTCGCGGCGGTGAAGCCGTCGATCTGGCTCAAGACCCAGTCGGCGAAATAGCGGTTGAGGTCGCCGGCGGCGGCGAGGCGGGCGGGCGGGCGGCCGTTCTTGTAAGTCTCGTCCGCGGTTTTCCTGTCGATGTAGCCCGCCGCGACCATCTCGCGCAGCACGGTGCGGGTGCGGGCCATGGCGCGTTCGGGGTGGATTTGCGGTGAATAATATTCCGGCGCGCGCAGCAGCCCCGCCAGCATCGCCGACTGGAAGAGGTCGAGCGCGGGCGCGGGGCGGTTGAAATACATCTCCGCCGCCGCATCGACGCCGTAGGCGCCGTTGCCGAAGTAGACGCGGTTGAGATAGGCCATCAGAATCTGGTCTTTGCTGTATTTGTGCGTCAGCTCCAGCGCGATGATCGCCTCCTGCGCCTTGCGGCGCAGCGTCTTGTTCGGCGTGAGGAAGAGGTTCTTCGCCAGCTGCTGGGTGATGGTGGAAGCGCCTTCGACCCAGCGGCCGTGGCGCAGGTTCACCAGCATGGCGCGGAGGATGGCGAGCGGCTCGATGCCATAGTCGCTGTAGAAATCGCGGTTCTCGACCGACAGGACGGCGCCGACCAGTGCGGGCGGCACCTCGTGGATGGACAGGAGGCGCCCCTGCAGGCCGCCGAAGCGGGCGATGGGCGTGCCGTCGGCGGCGAGGATGGTGACGCTCGGACGGGTATTGATCGGGTGGGCGTCGTCGAGGCTCGGCAGGCCGTGAAAAAGATAACTCCCGGCGGCGGCCAGCGCTGCGGCGGCCGTCAAAATCTTCAGCCGCAGGGCTTTCCTTTTCGGCCTGCGCCCGGTTTTTTTTCCGGGCGTTTTTTTTCCGGCTTTACGCTTCGGCTTTTTTGCGCCCATCGGAAATCAGCGGCCGCCGCCCTGTTGCGCCGGGGGTTTTTCCGCCGGCGCTTTTTTCGCATGATGGGTGAAGCAGGCGCGCATCGCGGCCTTGTCTTCCGCCGCCTTGATGCAGCCCTGCTTCTTTTGCAGGTTGTCGATGCGGGCGTTGATCCCGCTCAGCAACGCGTCCTTCCGCGCGGCGAAGGGCGCGCCCGCCGCGGCGGGCTTCGCCTTCGCGGCAAAGGACGGCGCGATGAAGGCGAATGCCGCGAGAGAAAGCGCGATAAATGTGAACGTTGCGAAAGAAAGAACGGCAGGGGCGGCGCGAAGACAGTCCTTGTTCCGGCGCGGCATGTTTTGCGGTTTCATAAAGTCCTCCTGTAACGCTGCCCGCATTATAGGAACTCGCGCCGCAAAAGGGAAATGAATAGTGCCCCGCCGCCCTTCAAAGGCCGGAAAACGGCTGATTCACCCGCATCCGGAGCGGATTATTGGTTTCACGCCGCGCATAAAGTTCGGTTTCGCGCTGCGCGCAAAGTTTTGATTTCACGCTGCGCGTAGAAGTTTAATTTCACGCTGCGCGCAAAAATTTTATTTCACGCTGCGCGTAAAAATTTTATTTCACGCTGCGCGTTCAAGCGCGACCGCCGTCGCCTCGCCGCCGCCGATGCAGAGCGACGCGACGCCTTTTTTGAGGCCGCGCTTCTGCATCGCGCCAAGGAGCGTGACGATGATCCGCGCGCCCGAACAGCCGATCGGGTGGCCGAGGGCGCAGGCGCCGCCGTTCACGTTGACCTTCTCGTGCGGCAGCGAAAGTTCGCGCATCGCGGCGAGCGTCACCACGGCGAAGGCCTCGTTAATCTCGAACAGCTCGACGTCCTTGAGGTTCCAGCCCGCCTTCTCGACCACTTTGCGCGTCGCGGCGATGGGCGCGAGGGTGAATTCCGCCGGTTTTTGCGCATGGGTGGCATGGGCGCGGATCGCGGCGATGATCTTGAGCCCGCGCTTTTCCGCTTCGGACTTGCGCATCAGCAGCAAGGCCGCCGCGCCGTCGGAAATCGAGCTCGACGTCGCCGCCGTCACCGTGCCGTCGGGCGTGAAGGCGGGCTTGAGCTGCGGTATTTTTTCCGGCCTGGCGCGGCTCGGGCCTTCGTCGTCGGCAATGACCGTGTCGCCCTTCTTGCTTTTGACCGTGACGGGCACGATCTCGGCCTTGAAGTCGCCTTCGCGGATGGCGCGGGTCGCGCGCTCCAGCGAGGCAAGGGCGAATTTGTCCTGCTCCTCGCGGGTGATCTGCAATTTCCGCGCCGTGTCGTCGGCGAACACGCCCATCGCCTGCCCCTTGTCGTAAGCGTCTTCGAGGCCGTCGAGGAACATGTGGTCGTAAACCTTGGCATGGCCCATGCGGTAGCCGCCGCGCGCCTTGTCCAGCAGGTAGGGCGCGTTGGTCATGCTCTCCATGCCGCCCGCGATGGTGATGTTCGTCGCACCGGCGAGGATCTGGTCGTGCGCGATCATGACGGCGCGCATGCCTGAGCCGCAGACCTTGTTGACAGTCGTCGCACCGGCCGAATCCGGCAGTCCCGCGCCGATCGAGGCCTGACGCGCGGGCGCCTGACCCAGCCCCGCGGGCAAAACGCAGCCCATGATCACGTCGTCGACGTCGTCGGCCTTCAGGCCGCCGCGTTTCAGCGTCTCGGCGATGGCGGCGGAGCCGAGCTCCGTCGCGGAAAAACCGGAAAGCTCGCCCTGAAACGCGCCCATCGGCGTGCGGCTCATGCTGACGATGACGACAGGATCATTATTTTGCATAATTATACCTCTTTGTTGCACTGCGATAAATCTAGGCCTGACAGGCTTAAAGAACAATAAAAATAATTCGCGAAAAAGAACCCCGCCGCCTGTACGGGAAGGGTCTGGCGTGCCGGCCTTGCGAAGTTTTTACAGGCGGCCAACCCGCAGATAAACACGAGGGCACGAAGAAATGAAGTTCATCGTTTTTTGCGGTCCGTTTGCCTTTCTTTGAAGAATAGGGCCCGAAGATAAAGAAAACCGCGAAGCGCGCGGAATATTCCCTTTC
>JAGXAX010000172.1 GCA_018971405.1 Alphaproteobacteria bacterium
CGGCGGCGGCGAGGGCGTCGGTGAGCGCCTTCGCCTGTTCGAGCAGCGCGGGCAGGCGGTCGGAGATGATGCCGCCGAGCAGGCTGGCGTCGGGGTCGGGGTCGCGGTCGAGTCCGGCTCTGCCGGCGAGGGACGAGATCATGGCGCGGGTCTGGCCGATGGCGTCCATCGGCGCGGTCGAGACGCCGATGCCGGAAAGCGCGGCCAGCAGGGCCTGCGTCCGCACAGGCTCGCCGAGCTGTTGCGGGTCGGCGGCGAGGGTTTTCTTCACCGCCAGCGCGGCGGGGGCGACGTCGACTTTGGCGGGCATGTCGGCGGCGAGCATTTGCAGCACAGTTTGCAGCGGGCGGATGTCGTTGATGCCGGCGATCTCGGTCGCGGCGAAATCGGTGTCCGTGGCGCGCGCGTCCGCCAGATAATAGGCCGTCAGCAGGAACGGCAGCGCGAGCAGCGCGAGCACGACCATGTTTTTTCCGGCGATGGACAGGTTTTTCACGGCAAAATCCCCTTCTGCGGCGAGACAATGATGCTATCCGCAATCATAAGCTTAACGTGCTGATAAATCACGCAAAGAATGCACGCCCATCCGGTTATTTTATTCTTTATGTCTTCAGGGCGCAAAACTGCTATAAAAAAACCATGACTCCGCAGGCGCTTCAGGAAAAATCCCCCTCGCCCGCGCGCCTGCTGGTTCCGCGGGCGCCGGTGCTGGCGCTCGACGGGCACAGATTGTTTTGCCTGACGCCGGAGGGCGAACTGAAGGCTTTATCGGTTGCCGAAGCGCAGGCGCTTGTGCGGCAATATATGCCGGTCGTCTGCGACGCGCCGCATCTGGCGGCGCGTCTCGACATGCCGCCGTTTCCCGCCTATGACGTGCTGGAGCTGTTCGCCTTCGTCCATCCCGGCAGGTTCGCGTCGCCGACGCCGAAGGGGCTCGCCCGCGCGCTGAATTTGCTCGAGCCGGACAGCGCGGAAGACCGGTGCCTTGCGCTCCGTGACTGCATCCGGCACCTGCTGGTGGACCTGACCGCCGCGGGGCGGGTCGAGAAAAGCGACCCCGCCGCGCTCGCCGCTATGATGGGCGGCAATGATCAAACCGGATGGGCGTGGGCGGAAACGGTTTTGACAGCGCTGGGGCGCATGGACAATTTGCCGTCACAAAGCGAAATCCGCGCCGCGCTGCGCGTGTGGGACAAATTGCCCGAATGGTCGATCCACGGGCCGGAGCCTCTGCCTGCGCATCACGGCGTTGCGGAAGAGGAGGCGCGGGAACGTCTCGACGTTTTTTTGAAAAAACAAAAAAAGGAAAACCGCGACGCGCAAAGACAATATGCCGCGGCGCTGGCGGAAGCCTTTGCCCCGAATAACGAACCGGAACAGCCGCATGTCGTCCTCGCCGAGGCGGGCACCGGCGTCGGCAAGACGCTCGGCTACCTCGCTCCCGCGACCGTCTGGGCGGAGAAAAACGGCGGCGCGGTGTGGATCTCGACCTTCACGCGGAATTTGCAGCGGCAGGTCGAGGCGGAACTGGACAGGTTTTACGACGACCCCGTGACGAAAAGCCGTAAAGTGGTGACGCGCAAGGGGCGAGAGAATTATTTGTGCCTGCTCAATCTGGAAGAACTGGCGCAACCCTTGCACGACCCGTCGCTGCACGCGCCGCAGGCCGTGACTCTGGGGCTGATGCTGCGCTGGGCGGCGGTGACGGAGGACGGCGATCTCGCCGGAAAGGACTTTCCCGGTTTTCTCGCCGGATTGCTGGGGCGGGGACGCGTGCGGTCTTTCGCCGACCGGCGCGGCGAATGCGTCTATTCCGCCTGCGCGCACTTCCACAAATGCTTCGTCGAGAAGAGCGTGCGCAAGGCGAAGCGCGCCGACATCGTCGTCGCCAACCACGCGCTGGTGATGCAGAACGTGGCGATGAACAAGGATGCCGTTCCGCCCGCGCGCTATGTGTTCGACGAAGGCCATCATTTGTTTGAAGCCGCGGAGGGCGTGTTCGGCCTGCGGCTCGACGGGCAGGCCGCGGCGGAGCTGCGCCGCTGGCTGCTCGGCACGGAAAGCGAGAAAAAATCCCGCGCGCGCGGCGCGAAGCGGCGGCTGGAAGACCTCGTCGCGGACGATGACGCCGCGAAAAAAGCGCTCGACGACCTGATGACGGCGGCGCGGGGGCTGCCCGCGCCCAACTGGCGCCAGCGTCTGCGCGAGGAAACGCCCAAGGGCGCGGCGGAAATTTTCCTCGGCCTGTGCCGCCGCCAGGTTCTGGCGCGCAACGCGGGGCAAAACGATTTCTACTCGCTCGAGACCGGCGCGCGGCCGCTGGCGGAAGGCCTTGCGGGCGCGGCGGAGGACCTGTCGCTGCGGCTGCGGGAGATCAAAAGACCGCTCGACGCGCTGCTCCGCCATTTGCAGAACCGCCTCGCCGACGAAGCGGCCGGCCTCGACACCGATATGCGCGAGCGCATCTCTTACGCGGTCAGCAGTTTGAATTTCCGCGCGAAGGCTGTGCTCGGCGGCTGGATCGACATGCTGGAGTCCCTGAAAACGCAAACGCCGGAGGGGCTTGTCGACTGGCTGGAGCTGGTGCGCGTCGAGGGCCGCGAGTTCGACGTCGGCTTCTGCCGCGCTTCCGTCGATCCGGCGGCGCTGTTCGCGGAGGCGCTGAGGCCGCTGGCGCAGGGCGTCATCGTGACCTCCGCGACGCTGCGCGACGTTTCCCCCGACGATCCCGAAGGCTGGGCGAGCGCGCTCGTCCGCACCGGCGCAAAATATCTGGCTGGCGGCGCCGCGGAAAATATGGCGGGCGGCGCCGCGCCGCGGCTCTTTCACGCCGCCTCGCCGTTCGACTACGCGCAGCAGACGCGGATTATCGTCGTCACCGACGTCAAAAAGAACGATGCGGCCGCGACGGCGGCGGCCTACCGCGAACTGTTCCTTGCCGCGGGCGGCGGCGCGCTCGGCATCTTCACCGCGGTGCAGCGCCTCAGGGCCGTCCATGAAAAACTTTTTCCCGCGCTGGAAAGCCGCGGCCTCAACCTCTACGCCCAGCATGTCGAGCCGCTCGACATCGGCACGCTGATCGACATCTTCCGCGAGGAGGAAAACGCCTGTCTGCTCGGCACCGACGCGACAAGGGACGGCATCGACGTGCCGGGGCGCTCGCTCCGCCTCGTCGTTTACGACCGCGTGCCGTGGCCGAAGCCGACCATCCTGCACAAGGCGCGGCGCGACGCTTTCGGCAAGAATTACGACGACATGCTGACGCGCTTCAAGCTCAAGCAGGCCTACGGCCGCCTTGTCCGCCGCGCCGACGACCGCGGCGTGTTCGTCATGCTCGACAGCGCCCTGCCGTCGCGGCTCGCCGGGGCCTTTCCGGAAGGGGTGGAGGTATTGCGTGTCGGCCTCGCCGAGGCCGTCCGGCAAACGAAAGACTTTTTGGCGAAAGACTTTCCGGCGCGGGATTTCTCGGCTGAAAAATAGGCAATTCATTGTTGTTCAATGATGTTTTATCACCAGTCGCATATTGACGCCGGAAGGGCGCGTCTTTATTATGCGAAAAAATAAAACATACGTTATGTAGAAGGAACTGCCATTCATGCAAAACGATCTCACCTCCACGCCCGCGCCGCGCGACCTCATGGACGCCGTAGAGTCGAATGACATCAGCAGGGTGAAGGAGCTGCTCGTGGCGGGCGCCGACATCAACGCGGACGTTGATTGCGGCGGCTTCGGCAAGATGACGGCGCTGGCCAAGGCGATCATGCGCTCCGGCAGCATGGAGATGATCACGCTGCTGCTCGACAACGGCGCGAATATCGAAGCGGTCAGATCCTACAACGGTCTCACGCCGCTGATGCAGGCGGTTTTGAACGACCGCGCCGACGTTGTAGAGCTGTTGCTGGAACGCGGCGCCGATCCGGACAAGCAGGACTTCATCTACCGGACGGCTCTCGATATCGCCTATGAAAACAACAAAAGAAAAATGCAGCAGATTTTGCGCGACGCCAGGCCGTCGCGTCCGCGCCAGCCGGTCGTGCCGCCGGCCGTGGTCGCCAGAAGGCGCGCCGGCATCGACGCTGTGCGGGCGCAACTGCAGACCGCCGCCGCAAAAAGACCGAAAGTCAGGCTGAAGCGTGGCGGCTTCCCATCACCCTGATCCCG